>JAJYIN010000138.1 GCA_021790075.1 Actinomycetes bacterium
GATCTCGCCCCTGCCGGTATCACCTTGCGCAGCTCGATCTCCGCCGCCAGGCCGGTCCCTGTCTCCGCGAAGAGCGCCCGCGCCGCCACGGCCACGGTGTTTTCCTCACCGTCCGGGACGTCGCCTGTCAGCCTGAAACCGCTGCCGGCCGGAAGCGGCCTGACTCGCAGCGTGTCATGCAGGCTGATTTTCTCCATCAGCGAGCAGACCCGGTGGTAACCGTCCTGGCGCCGCCGGCCGACATGGAGAGCCAGGTTGACCTTGGCTGGCGCAAGTACGGTTATCGGCTTTTCAGGGATGGGCGTCAATTCATCTCTGACGTAATAACGGTCAGACATGGGCGTCAGCCGCCAGCAGCTCTGCCAGGCGCTCGTAGTCGGGAGGCGACAGGTCCTGCGGCCGGGCACGCAGCGGCAAACCCGCCTGGCCCAGCAACTCCGCCACCCGCTTCCGCCGGGAGCTCATGTCCAACCGCCCCAGCGGCTCCGGCAGCGTCCCGGCGCCGGCCTCGGCCAGGCTGTTGACCAGTATTTTGCGCCGGTGGGCAAAGGCGCCGTAAACGAGCGCTTTCACCTGCGGGAAATGGCTGGATGCGTACCCCGCAGCCGGGCGGCGTTTAAAGGCCAGCAGGGACGAACTTACCCGGGGACGGGGATAGAAAACGGTGCCGGCAACGCCCCGTGAGGCCAGCTTGCGGGTAAACAGCTGGACCATCACCGAAGCACCGCCATAATTTGCCGCCCCGGGAAGGGCGAACAGCCGGTCGGCGATCTCTTTTTGCAGCATCAGGCACCAGAGCATGACCGTGGGCAGTCCCTCCAGACTGCGCATCACCAGCGGCGTGGCCACATTATAGGGCAGATTGGCGACGAATTTCCCCGGCGGCGGATCCAGTCCGGCCAGAGGGAAACGCATGGCATCCGCCCGGTAAAGCCGGAAGTTGGGCCGGTCTGCGAACTCATCCTCGAGCACCGCCGCCAGACGCGGATCGAGCTCGACCGCGTGCACCAGGGCGCAGCGCTCAAGCAGGCGCTCGGTGAGCACCCCGACACCGGGCCCCACCTCCAGCACCACGTCTTCGGGACCCAGTGCCGCCGTCCGTTCGATGACATCCAGGATGTTGGCATCGATGAGGAAATTCTGGCCCAACTGGCGGTCGGGCCTGGCGCCGCTCTGGCGCAGCCGCTCCAGAGGAGTGAGGCGGCGAGCCACGGCCCTTACTGGATTTCCAGGTGCCGGACCGCGATCAACCTGATGGTTTCCGCGCAGTCGGCGGCCCGGTCGGCGACCTCCTCCAGCCGTTCGATGATCGCCTTTAGTTGATGGAAAGTCTTGAAATCGGTATCCATGTCAAAGAGGATGGTGTAGATCTTGACATAGATGTCATCGACTTCTCCCTCGATCCGGTCGACTTCCTCGGAAAGCTCTTCCGCCTGCCGCATGTTGGGGCGCATCATCAATACCGCCTCCCGCAGCTTTCGCACCGCCCTGAGGTCGGTCTCGCTCATCTCTTCCAGCAGCCGCTTCACCTCGGGAGGCAGGTCAAAACGGCGCATGCCCAGCCGGTCCGCGGCCCCGGTGGCAAAGTTGGCGATCCGGTCCAGGCCGACCACCAGGCGAAACAGGTCGGCGCGGCTGATGGGGAAAAAACCCCCGGTCGCAAGACCGGCGAGGATCTCGCGTTTCATGCCGTCCGCCTTGCTTTCCATCTGGTCGAGATCTCCGGCGGCGCGGGCCATGGCATCGCAAGCGTCGGCGGTGTAGAACTTGACAACGTCGACCAGCCGTTCGGTAATGGCCACCACCAGGTCGGTCATGTCCAGAATCGCATCGAGAGTGCGCTGCTCGCTGGCCATGCCCAGATCCCTCACGGTTCCCTCTACGGAAGCTCCAGTGAGTGCTCCCTTAAGCTTCGTCCAGAATGTCATCGTTAACCTACCCCTTAAAGATTGACAGGACGTAATAGGCCACGGCAGCCACGCCGGCACAAAAAGGCAGGGTGATAAGCCAGGCCAGGATTATATCACGGAAGGTCCGCCACCCAACAGAACGCAGGCCGGAAGCAAGGCCGGTTCCGGTCACGGACGAGGTGACCACATGCGTGGTCGATACCGGCAGGCCCAGCCGCGAGGCGAAGAAGATGACGGCGGCGGCGCCGGTCTCGGCAGAGAACCCGTGCACCGGATGCAGCGTGGTCAGCCCCTCCCCCAGCGTCCGCACCAGGCGCATCGAGGCCACGCTCAAATAGGTTCCCAGAGCCATGGCGGCGGCGCAGGCGACGATCACCCAGACCGGCACGGTGATCTCGGAATAGTTATAGTGGGCCGCCAGGAAGAGGGCAATGATGCCCATCACTTTGGTGGCGTCGTTGGAACCGTGTGTGAAGGAAACGAAACTGGAGGAGAAGATCTGCAACTTCCTGTAAAAGCTGTCCGCCCTCTCGATCTCCAGCCGCATGGCTGCCAGGATGCGGCGGGATATCAACATGAGGATAAAACCAGCCACCATGCCGATCACGGGAGAAAAGATGAGGGCGGCCATCACCTCGCTGAGCTTGGTCCATTTGACGCCGTCGAAACCAAGCGCCATGATGCCCGCCCCCAGCAGTCCTCCCACCAGGGCATGGGAAGAGCTGACCGGCAGGCCCCATAGCCAGGTGAGAACGTCCCAGAACAGGGCCCCGATCATGGCGGCGATGACGAGGCGCGCCATCTGGTTGGAACCGGCGTCGCTGAAGTTAATGACGCCGCCGATCGTCTTGGCCACCTGGACGCCCAGAAAGGGCCCCACGAAATTGAAGGCGGCGGAAATGAAGATGGCCACGTGCGGCTTGAGCGCCTTGGTGTATATGACGGTTGAGACAGCGTTACAACCATCGTGAAAACCATTCATCAGGTCAAAGGCGATGGCGGCGATGACAACCAGGACGAGAAGGAAGGTGCTGTCCACGCGCCCTTTGTATCATTCGGCCGCGGACACTGCAACCCGCCCGCAGGCGCATGGGGCAGGGTGTAGAGCCAAGCCGCGAACCTGAATCCCGGCAACCTGCCCGCGTGCTGAGGCGGCAGCGCGGCTATGCCACGTGTCTGATGATCTCGACGAGAATCACGAAGGCGCCGGCGGCCCAGCAGTAATAGGCAAACCCGCGCAGGTCATGCCGGCGGACAAACCCCAGCAGGAATTTGATCGCCAGGAAGCCGGAGACGGCCGCCACGATGAACCCGGCCGTCAGGGTGGCGGCATCCTCGCCGTTGCCGCCGCTGAAGCCATGCCTGAGTTTGAACAGCGCCGCCCCGGCGATAATGGGGATGCTGAGCAGGAAGGAATAGCGGGCCGCCGCTTCCCGGGTGAGGCCCAGGAACAGGCCGGTGGAAATGGTGGAGCCGGAGCGGGAGATGCCCGGGAAGATGGCCACTGCCTGGGCGGCGCCGATCAACAGTGAATCTCCCACCTTCAGCTGATCGATGTTCCGAATGCGCCTGGCGGCGGCCTCGCTCAGGAACAGTAACACCCCGGTGAGCAGCAGAAAGACAGCCACCTCCGCCGGCGCGGCGAAGACTTCCTCGAATTTCTTTTCAAACAGGGCGCCGGCCACGGCCGCCGGCACCGTGCCGATGACGATCAGCACCCCCAGGCGCCGCCTGGCCACAGCTGTCCTTCCAGTCTGGGAGAAAGCAGCAATGATGTCAACGATATCCTTCCAGAAATAAGCCAGCACCGCCACCATGGTGCCCAGGTGCAGCACGATGTCGAACGAGGTGGAAGGCATATCCCAGCCAAGCAGGTAGGGAACGATGACCAGGTGGCCTGAACTCGATACGGGCAGGAACTCTGTCAGGCCCTGGACCAGGCCCAGCACCAAGGCTTCCGGGATGTTCAATGATCAGTCCTTTTCGGTAGGTTGCGCTTTCACGTCGCGCTGCCGGTCCTTGCGCAGGTTCTTGAGGTGCCGCTGGATATACCAGGCCAGCCCCGCAACAATAAGGATGCCGATGAAGATGTCGGCCTTGTGGAAGTAGCTTCCCAGGGTGTCCCAGTTCTCGCCCAGCTTGAAGCCGATGTAGGCGAGGGCGAGGGACCAGGGCAGGGCCCCCAGAAAAGTGAAGATGCTGAAAGTGCTTAGCCGCATCCCGCTGATGCCGGCGGGGAAAGAGATAAACGTACGCACCACAGGCATCAGCCGGGTAAAGAAGACAGTGCTCTTCCCATATTTTTCAAACCAGCGGTCCGCGAGGTCGAGATCGTGGTGGGACAGCAGCACATATTTGCCGTACTTCTCGATCAGGGGCCGGCCGCCCCAGGCGCCCAGCCCGTAGGCAAGCAGCGAGCCCGCCAGGTTGCCGAGCGCACCCACGACCCCCACGATCACCAGGCTCAACTGTCCCGTATAGACGAGATAGCCGGAAAAAGGCATGATGATCTCGGAAGGCAGCGGTATGCAGGCCGATTCGATGGCCATGGCCATAAAAACGCCTGGATATCCAAGCGTGGAGATTATATCCCGAACGAAAACGGCGAGGAATTCAATTAAAGAAGAAACCACGAGTTTAGCTTACAGTACCGCGAACGAGAATCAAAACTGCACCGCGCCTGTTTGCACCGCGACCTGATGACGCGCGGATATCTATACAGTTTTCTGCCCCCGTTGCCGAACAATGAACAGCCAAGGGTTTTCCTCTAGGCGGCTGGGAGCGCGATCGAGACGCGCAGCGCGAACTTCCGGATGAACAATGAACAGCTAAGGGTTTTCCTCTAGGCGGCGGGAACACAAAAGGGGGGAAACTGGGAGGCTTGAACGGGTACATGGCTGAATCAAGGCGAAAATCCGGTTTCACAATAGCCGGGAAGGTCCTTTTTGCCAATTGCGCCATCGTCGCCGTGGGCGCATTTTCCGGCACCTGGGTCGCTCAGCAATACGCAGACGAATCGAGTTTCGTGTTGGGCGCGGTCCTGTTCACCGGCGGGCTTCTGATCAGCCTGCCGGTTAACTATCTGGCCGTCAAAAAGGCTCTCAAGCCCCTGCGGCGGCTGGATGCGGCCATGGCCCTGGTCCGGGAAGGCACCCTGGACGGCGGCATCGATCTGGGCGGCAGCGCCGATCCCCAGATCAACCGTCTGGCGGCCAGTTTCAACACCATGACCGAATGGCTGCGCAGCGACCGGGAGACGATCGAGAAACTCAGTCTCGTCGACCCGCTCACCGAAGTCGGCAACACCAGGGCGCTGTCCAGGGGGCTGGAAACCGAGATCGCCCGGATAGACCGCTACGGACGGGCCATGCCGGCAGCCTTTTCCGTTCTCATCATCGATGTTGATAATTTCAAGGAAATCAACGACACTTTCGGCCACCTGGCCGGTGACGCCGTCCTCAGGGACATGGCGGACCTCCTGCAAAGCAGCCTTCGCAAGACAGACACCACCCTGGCGGCGCTCAAGCATTACCGCTTTGGCGGTGACGAGTTTGTCATCATTGCGCCGCATACTTCCGCCGCCGGCGTAAAAATCCTGGCCGACCGCCTCGATGAAAGGATCAGCTGTTTCCGGTTCAAGACACACGACGGCCAGGACCTGCACCTGACACAAGTGGGACAAGTGCGCGCCTCGATTGGCTATGCCAGCTATCCCGAGGAAGCATCAAGCTCCGAGGAGCTGCTTGATCTGGCCGACAAACGCATGTATGCCGTCAAGGAAGGTCGCACCCGGCACAAACTGCGCCGCCTGCCTCCATCCCCTTATTTCCCCGGGACGCTACCGGCCACGGGGACCTGTCAGGACTGACTGAAAACAGGTAGAAAAACCGGAGGCCGGCGGCGGGGTCACATTAAGGTTGTGCAGATAAGGGCGGCCCGCCGGCTAACGCCGGCGGGCCGCCCGGTCTTGCTGCTGTTACCGCCAGGCCCCTAGGGGGACGGCG
>JAJYIN010000139.1 GCA_021790075.1 Actinomycetes bacterium
CAGTCAGGGTGGTCCGCACCGCCATCACCCTCAAGGAAGAGCCGCCGCCGGCGACCGCCCGGGGCCGCGGCCGCCGCAGGCATTAAACTCGGGGACACCATACTATTTATTTGCAGGTATTTTGCGAATGGATTGATTATATATTCCACCACGCCAGCCGGCAGTTCCTGGTTGCCTCCTTTAGTAATCTTCAGACCACAAGATGCTTTTACCCGTTGGTGCCTAAATGCTTCGTGCAAAATACCTGCAAATAAATAGTATGGTGTCCCCGAGTTGAACACCGGTCCGGCGATTCGCATCCTTCCGGCAAAACTTATATGATGTAAATTCCTTTCAGGGAGGCTGACAAGAACGGGGGCGCGCGGCAAATCCCTCCGTTTGATTTCTCCGGGGTTACTTCCGGCAGTTGAAGTGGTAATAAATATTGCTGTGCCGTGATTGCATGTCCGCGGCCGGCCAGACTTTTTTATCAAAATTTGGAACAGGGTTTAAAGGAGCCGCAGACCCGGCGCCGTCAGCGCGGGCAGCGGGCCAAAAAATTTAATGGAAAGGTTGACAAGATGGCGACACGCGCCAAGCAGATCCTGGTGAGCGCGGAGCCCGGCGAACTCAAGGTGGCGATCCTTGAGGAAGGGCGGCTCTGCGAGATTTACGTCGAACGCAAGGGACGCCGGCCGCTGGCCGGCAATATTTATAAAGGGAAGGTCGAGAACGTGCTGCCCGGCATGGAGGCGGCCTTCGTCGACATAGGTCTGGAGAAGAACGGCTTCCTCTATGTGGAGGAGGTCATGGTCCACGAGCAGCCCGACAAGCGCCCCAAGAAGATTACCCAGATGCTCCGCTCCGGGCAGGAGATCCTGGTGCAGATTGTCAAGGATCCGATGGGGACCAAGGGGGCGCGCCTCACCACCCAGATCTCCATCCCCGGCCATTTCCTGGTCTATGTTCCCGACGGCGACGGCGTCGGCGTCTCCCGCCGCCTTGCCGACGAGGAGCGCCAGCGCCTGCGGCAGGTCTGCCGCGAGCTCAAGGTCAAGAACGCCGGCCTCATCGTGCGCACCGCCGCCGAGGGCGCCAGCAAGAAGGAGATGGAAAGGGACCTCAAGTTCCTGGAAAAGATGTGGCAGACAGTCAAGAGCCGCGAGAAGAGCGCCAAGGCGCCGACGCTGCTCTATTCCGAGATGGAAGTTTCCATCAAGGTGATGCGTGACATCTTCAATGAGACCCACGAGCGGGTCCTTGTTGACAGCCAGAAAGAATATGACAGGATCCGCTCTTTCCTGAAGAAGACCTCGCCGGAGCTGGTGGACCGCGTGGAGCTCTACCAGGGCAGCAAGCCGCTGATGGAAACCTACGGCGTCGAGGAAGAGATGAAGAAGGCGCTCCTCAGGCGGGTGGACCTGCCCAGCGGCGGCTATCTGGTCATCGAGGATACCGAGGCAATGACCATCATCGACGTCAACACCGGCCGTTACGTGGGCCGCACCCGGTTGGAGGACACCATCCTCAAGACCAACATCGAAGCCTGCAAGGAAGTGGTGCGGCAGCTCAGGCTGCGCGACATCGGCGGCATCATCATCATCGACTTCATCGACATGGCGCGGCCGCGCAACCGCCAGCAGGTCCTGGAGACCCTGGACAGGGAGCTGGAGACCGACCGCACCAAGACCTACATCGTGGAGCTGTCGCCGCTGGGCCTGGTGGAGATGACGCGCCAGAACGTCACCGAGGGGCTCCGGGGCATCCTTACCAAGACCTGCCCTATGTGCGAGGGCGAGGGGGTCATCGTTTCCGAGGAGACCATGGCCATCGACATCGCCCGGCGGCTGCGGCGCCTGGCGGCGGACTCGGCCAGCGAGGCCTTCCTGGTGGAGGTGCATCCGAAAGTGGCGGCCATGCTCATCGGCCAGGGAGGCGCCAAGCTCAAGGAGCTGGAGGAGGAGACCCACAAGTACTTCAGTTTTGAGGGCCTGGACACTATTCCCATCAATACTTTCGAGGTGACCGCCGAGGGCAGCCGCGAGGCCATCCAGCGTGCGTCGCTGCCGGTGGCCGAAGGCGACGAGGTGCGCCTGCGCATCGAGGAGCCCCACATGTACAATCCGGCGGACGCCATCGCCAAGATTGACGGCTACGTAGTCAGCATCGCCGGGGGGAGCAAAATGGTGGGCCAGGACAAGAAGATCCATATCGACAGTGTCACCCGCACATGCGCCTACGGCACGGTCGTGGAAGAGGAAAGCCGGCCGCCGGCGGCCCCCGAGAGCGGCAGCGGCGCCGGCGACAAGGACAGCGAAGTGCCCAAGCGGCAGGATTTCAGTGTCAACGACCGGCCCCCGCGCAACCAGCCCGAGACCGGCAAGTAAGCTGGGGGTGCTTGTCGATCGCATGGAGATGTTGACCGAGCCCGCGCAACCAGCCCGAAACCGGCAAATAGGCGGGAAAGCGCTGGCAATCGGCTGCGTTCCTTTGCTATAATCCCTGAGGCCCGGTTCCCGGGCGGATAAGTGGTGCTTTAGTCCGAGGTGCATCAATGTACGCAGTAATAGACCTGGGTGGCAAACAATACAGGGTTGAGAAAGGCGACGAGGTCATCGTCGACCGTCTCGACGTGGATGAAGGCAAGTCGCTGACGATGAAGCCTGTGCTGCTGGGTGGCGGCAAGAAAGCGGTCACGGCCGCCGAGCTCAAGGGAGCCTGGGTAAAGGCCAAGGTCGAAGAACATCTGCTGGGTGAGAAGGTGCGGGTCTTCAAGTACAAGCCCAAGCGGGGCTACCGCAACACGCGAGGCCACCGCAGCCGCCTGTCGCGCGTGACCATCCAGTCCATCGCGTCCGGGAAGAAAAAAGCCGAGCAGGCGGAGAAGCCGGCGCCCGCGGAGAAAACAGCTGCCGCGAAGAAGCCCGCAGCGGCGGAAATGACTGCGAAACCGGAATAACCGGAAATATTACGAAAGAATTGATAGGGAAGCACTCAAATGGCTCATAAAAAAGGATCAGGCACAAGCAGGAACGGCCGCGATTCCCATGCCCAGCGGCTGGGTTGCAAGAGTTTTGGCGGCCAGGTAGTCCCGGCGGGATCGATCATCGTCCGCCAGCGCGGCACGCGCTTCCGCCCCGGCCCCGGCGCCGGCATCGGCGGCGATGACACCATTTTCGCGACCGTCACCGGCCGGGTGGTTTTCGGCAGCGGCCCCCAGCGGACGATCAGCGTCATCCCGGAGGATGTTACTTAACCTTATGCTCACATTTGATATAGTATTGAAAAGCCGCCGCAAGGCGGCTTTTGCTTATCCGTGAAGGTCTTTATATGCCGATATAGAAAGAAATGCTGGCAGTATCAAATGTTTACCGGCATGAAAGAAAGGAGCGGTTGTGAGCGCCATAATCATTTTCTATCTTGCAGTGATCGTCCTGTACATCGTCTCTCTGTGGATGGTCTTCCAGAAGGCCGGCCAGCCGGGGTGGGGTGCGATCATCCCCATATATAATATCTACCTGCTGGTCAAAATATCAGGCAGGCCGGGGTGGTGGTTCATCCTCTTGCTGATACCGGTTGTCAACATCGTCATCGATGTCATCATCTCGATCGACATCGCGCGGAATTTCGGCAAGAGCGACGGCTTCGGCATCGGACTGTTCCTGGTCGGCTTCGTCTTTTATCCAATCCTCGCCTTTGGCGATGCTTCCTATCACCCAGCGGCGTCGGCCTGACAGACCTGACAGCCGCCGCGGCTTCGGTCCCGGTTTTTCAGTTGAAAAACCGGGATTATTTTATGCCGTTCCTGTTATCCTAAGCCCATGTTCTACGACCGCGCCAAAATCGAGATCCGCGCCGGCAAGGGCGGCAATGGCTGCATCAGTTTCCGGCGGGAGAAATACGTGCCCAAAGGCGGCCCCGACGGCGGCGACGGCGGCGGCGGCGGCGACGTCGTCTTCACTGCCTCTAGCCGGTTGCGCGACCTGGCGTTCTTCCAGCGTCAGCGGCATTTCCGCTCCGAGAACGGCCGGCCGGGTCAGGGCTCCGGCAGGCACGGACGCCGCGGCGCCGATCTGGACGTCGAGGTGCCCATGGGCACGCAGATATTCCGCGGCGGCGAGTTGATGGCGGACCTAACGGCAGACGGGCAGCGCTTCGTGGCCGCCCGCGGCGGGGACGGCGGCCGTGGCAACGCCCGGTTCGCATCCTCCACGCGCCGGGCCCCCCGTTTCGCCGAGCTGGGGCTTCCCGGGGATGAGCTCGAGGTCTCCCTGAAGCTGAAGCTGCTGGCCGACGCCGGGCTGCTCGGGTTCCCCAACGCTGGCAAATCTTCGCTGCTGCGAATCATTTCGCGCGCGCGGCCAAAGGTGGCCGATTACCCCTTTACGACTGTGGCCCCCATGCTGGGAACAGTCGAAGACCCGCGCAGCCACCAGCAGTTCACGGTTGCCGACATCCCCGGGCTTCTGGAAGGCGCCAGCGAAGGGGTGGGACTGGGAGATGAGTTCTTGGCTCATCTGGAGCGCACCCGCCTGCTGATCCACCTGGTGGACGCGGGCGGCTATTACGGCCAGGATCCGCTCGACAATTTCTGCGCCATCATCCGGGAGCTGGAAGGCTACAGCCCCGAGCTGGCGGACAAGTGGCAGCTGGTGGCGGTGAACAAGATCGACCTGATCGCGGCGGATGCTGCCGAAGCGGTGGCCGCGGGCCTGGCCGCTGAAGTCGCGCAGCGCTGCCGCGCAGGCTCCCCGGCGTTCGCCTGGCTACTTGAGGAGGCCGGCGGCGATCCGGAACTGGTTGACGGCAGCCGCGCAGTCATGAAAATATCCGCCGCTACCGGCGCCGGGACCGCCGGCCTGATGCGCCGGGCTTTTCAGCTGCTGGGGAGCGCCTGGGAAAAGGCCCCGGCCGTGGCCGCGGCCGAGCCGGCCGGCCATATCACCTACCGGCCGGGACAGGAGGAGCACTGGGAGGTCACGTTCGAAGAGGGGATGTATATGGTCCGCGGACCCGTGGTCGAGCGCCTGGTGGCCAGGACTGATTTTGACAACGAGGAAGCTGTGGCCTGGCTGCAGGAGCAGCTGGAGCGGCTGGGGGTCAGCGAAGCCCTCCGGAGCGCCGGCGCCGCTGAAGGGGAGGATGTCGGCATTGGCGACAGGGAGTTCGAGTTCTGGTAGCGTGGCCGCCGATAGAAATTTGCGCCGTTTGCTGGTAATCTGCCCCGGGAAAGACCGGATATCGGAAACACAGGACTGAGAGGATGATTGGCAATCACCAACTTTGCTGACAGGCTGATCGCCGCGGTGAAGGCAAAGAAGTCCCAGGTGTGCGTGGGGCTGGATCCGAAAGTGGAGCGGCTTCCCGCGGCGCTGCTGGAAAAGTACCGGCGGGAGCCGGCGGGTGGCTGCGGCTGCGGGCGTAAGGAAGTAGCCGAGGCCTTCGAGGAGTTCTGCACCGGCATCATCGAAGCGGTGGCGCCGCACGCGGTGGCGGTCAAGCTCCAGCTCGCCTGTTTCGAGCAATACGGTCCTCCCGGCTTCCGGGCCTTCCGCCACCTGGTGCGGACGGCCTCCCGTGCCGGCCTCGTCGTCATCGCCGACGCCAAGCGCGGCGACATCGGCATCTCCGCCGCTTCCTATTCTGCCGCCTTCATCGGCCAGCCCGAAGGGCTGGACGGCAAACTGAAGGGCCTCGAGATCGACGCCATGACCGTGAACCCGTTTTTCGGCAGCGACGGCGTGAAGCCATTCCTGGACGACTGCCGCCGGCTGGGCAAAGGCATCTTCGTGCTGGTAAAGACGTCCAATCCCGGCTCGGCCGAGCTGCAGGACCTTAAGGTCGCTGGCGGCCGCAGGTTGTATGAGCACCTGGCGGAGATGGTCGCCGGCTGGGGTATGGACCTGGTTGGCGAGTCGGG
>JAJYIN010000140.1 GCA_021790075.1 Actinomycetes bacterium
AAAGATGTCGAGGACATGGGGCTGCTGGTAGGCGGCACCAACAACGCCATCTCCAACATCGTCCACACCCAGGGCTGGGTGCACTGCCATTCGGCGGCCACTGACGCCTCGGGCCTGGTCAAGGCGGTCATGGACGAGCTGTCCGAGTACTTCACCTCCATGAAGCTGCCGGCCAAGCTCCGCATCGCCGTGGCCTGCTGCCTGAACATGTGCGGCGCCGTGCACGCCTCGGATATCGCCATCCTGGGCGTCCACCGGACCCCGCCGCATATCGACAACGAGACCCTGCCGAACCTCTGCGAGATCCCGACCACGGTGGCGTCGTGCCCGAACAACGCCATCCGGCCGACGTCCATCGAGGGCAAGACCACGGTCAAGGTCGACGAGGACAAGTGCATGTACTGCGGCAACTGCTACACCGTCTGCCCGGCCATGCCTCTGGCGGACCCGTTGAACGACGGCGTTTCCATCTGGGTCGGCGGCAAGATCTGCAACGCCCGGACGGAGCCGAAGTTCACCAAGCTGGCGATTCCGTACCTGCCGAACAATCCGCCGCGCTGGCCCGAAGTCACCTCGGCCGTCAAGAACATCGTCGAGATCTACGCCGCCAACGCCAAGCCTTACGAGCGCGTGGGCGAGTGGATCGAGCGGATCGGCTGGGCGAAGTTCTTCGACATGACCGGCATCGAGTTCACCAAGTACCATCTTGATGACTTCCGTCACGCCGGCACCACCTACAGGCGGTCACTACACAACAGGTACTAGGAACTAGGAGGTTGGAACAATGGCAGTCTCGGTCGAGCAGATAGCTGACGAGATGTATGAAATCGTCAAGGAGAGCGCCGGGAAGAAGAAGCTGAAAAGCGGCGACCTCACCAAGGCCATCATAGCCAAGTACGGTGACGAGGTCTCCCGGGCGGATTGCAAGGCTGCAATCCGGTCGCTGATGGATTCCGGCCGGACCGTTTATGGTTATTTCGGCGGCAGCTCAATCGAGCTCCCGCACACGGAAGCGGCGGAGAACCAGTAAAAGGAGAAGTATATGGCGGTAGTACTGAAAACAAGGAAAAGAGAGATCGGTGCGGCGACATACAGCCGCGGCCGCGAAGGCTCGCACCTGCGGCCCCGCTACGCTGCCAAGACGCCGCCTTGCAACAACGCCTGTCCCATGGGCAACGACATCCGGGGCTTTCTCACCGGCATCGCGCAGGGTGAGGACCTGTTCAAGCTGAGCATGGAAGAAGCCACCGAAAAGGCCTGGCGGGTGCTCACCAACACCAACCCGCTGCCGGCCGTCCTGGGAAGGGTCTGTCCGCATCCCTGCGAGACAGACTGCAACCGGCAGTTCAAGGACGAAGCCATCTCGATCAACCAGATCGAGCGCTTCATCGGCGACTACGGAATCAACAACAAACTCGCCCACGAGAAGATCAGCGACCAGGGCAAGCCGGAGAAGGTTGCTGTCATCGGCGCCGGCCCGGCCGGCATCTCGGCAGCCTTCCAGCTGGCCAAGCGCGGTTATCCGGTGACTATCTTCGAGGCCTTCCCCAAGTCGGGCGGCATGCTCCGGTACGGCATCCCCAGCTACCGGCTGCCGGAAGAGATCCTCGACGCCGAAGTGGCGGCCGTCGAGGCGCTGGGCGTAGAGATCAAGTACAACACCCGCGTTGGCGTGGACGTATCCATCGATGACCTGAAGAAGGACTTTGACGCCATCTTCCTGGGTATCGGCGCGCACGAGGGCTGGACCCTCGGCATCCCCGGCGAGGAAGGCGAGGGCGTCATGAGCGCCGTCGAGTTCCTCAACAAGGTCAACGGCGGCGAGGACGTTGACGTCAAAGGCAAGAAGGTCCTGATCATCGGCGGCGGCAACAGCGCCGTCGACGCGGCCCGCGTATCCCTGAGGAAGGGCGCCGAGCCGTCCATCGTCTACCGGCGCACGAAGGATGAGATGCCGGCGGAAGAGGAAGAGATCGAGGACACCGAGGCGGAGGGCATCCCCATCGAGATCCTGGCCGCCCCGGTTGAGATCATCCGTGACGGCTCGGGCAAGGTCACCGGCATGAAGGCCATCAAGATGGAGCTCGGCGAGCCCGACGAGAGCGGCCGCCGCCGCCCGGTGCCGGTTGAGGGTTCCGAGTTCACCATCGAGGCCGACATGGTGCTCCCGGCCATCGGCCAGGGGCCGCAGTTCGGCGGCATCGAGGCCTTCAAGGATGACAAGGGCTGGATCACGGTCGACGAAGCCACCGGCCAGACCAGCGAGGAAGGCGTCTACGCCGGCGGCGACGTGACCAACCATCTGGGCACGGTCACGGAAGCCGTGGGCCTGGGCCACAAGGCCGCCGACGCCATCGACTACTACATCCGCGGCGAGGAAATGCCCAAGGAGTATCCACCGCCGGTCATCAAGTACGACAAGATGGCCCCGAATTACTACGAGACGGCGGTGCGGGTCCAGAAGATAGTCATGGATCCCGGCCAGCGCAAGTCGAACTTCGACGAGGTGGTCACCACGCTCGGCAACGAAGCGGCGCTGGAAGAGACCAAGCGCTGCCTGAGCTGCGGCATGTGCTTTGACTGCGGCAACTGCTACTCCTTCTGTTCGTACAACGCGATCAAGAAGCTGGGCAAGGACGACCGCAGCCACGAGCACGAGTTCTACAAGTTCCACCTGGATACCTGCGTCGGTTGCGCCAAGTGCGCGGAAGAATGTCCGTGCGGCTACATCGACATGGCCTGAGCGCCTGGCGCTTACCGAGTAACGAAAAAGCGGCGGCCATTCATCCCACAGGGATGAATGGCCGCCTTTGCCTTGCATGTTATAATCCGGTACGCGTTTTTTCGAGCGCGGTCGCTCCGGAAAAGGAATGATGCGTTTCGTTACCAAAACCCGGAGTCTTTTCAGGTGAGCTTGTCTGGATGAACCGAAGGAAAGTAATCATCAACGTATGTCCCACCGGCATGGTGGCCACCAGGGCGCAAAACCCCAACCTGCCGGTAACCGTAGAGGAGATTGTACGGACCTCGCTGGAATGCGTGAACCTGGGAGCCTCGGTTATCCACATTCACGCCCGCGGGGATGACGGCAGGCCGACCTGGAAGAAAGGGGTCTTCGCCCGGATCATCTCAGGCATCAGAGAGCAGGCCGAAGCGGTCATCGTCACTGTTTCCACCAGCGGTCGCAACTGGCAGGAAGTGGAAAAGCGCACCGAATGCCTCGGGCTCGACGGCGGCGTCAAGCCCGACCTCGCCTCGCTGACCCCGGGTTCCCTGAATTTCCAGACCCAGGAGTCCATCAACAGCCCCGCCGTGATAAGACAGCTGGCGGGGACGATGCGAGAGCGAGGCATCAAGCCCGAGATCGACCTGTTCGAGCCGGGAATGGCCCAGACGGTGAAGCGGTTGATGGAAGAAGGTGTAATGGAAAAGGAGCGCCCGTATTTCAACATCCTGTTCGGATCCGCGGGGACCTCTCCTTTCACGTCATCGATACTGGCGGCCTTCCAGTCGCTGCTGCCGGCAGATGCGAACTGGGGAGCCGGAGGAATCGGCCGTAACCAGCTGCCGGCGAATGCCGCCGGTCTCGCATTCGGCGGCCACGTCCGCGTCGGGCTGGAAGACAATCTGTATTATGACAAGGCGAGAAACCGCCTGGCCTCCAACCAGATGCTGGTGGAGCGGATCGCGCGCATCGCCGGCGAGATGGGACTGGGAATCGCAACGCCGGCGGATGCCCGGCAGATTCTGGGCCTGTCATGACCGTAGACGCCCGCACCCTCAGGGAAAAGAATGCGGGCCTGAGGGACGCCTGGGCGTCCGCGCTCAGCCTGTCGCTGCATCCCCTGTCCCGCTTTGTCAACCGGGCCCGCGTCAGAAGGGCGCATCCGTTCTTCTGCGTGATCACGCCGGTCCACGACGGGTCTCTGAGCTCTCTGTCGAAGCTTGTTCAGGATCTGAGGCAGCAGTCCTTCGGGCACTTTGTCCAGGTCATGGTCAGCAACGGCCCGTCTCCCGCGATCGCCGAGTTTGCGGCGGGGCTCGGGAGCGAGGACTCCAGGTTCGTGTACGATGAATACCCCGGCGAGCCAACGGATGATGTCAGGTCGCTGGTGGCGAATCTGGGCCGGCGCCGGCAATACGCCCTGGAGCGGTATGAGGCGGACCGCTATCTGTTCCTGGACGCGGACCTCAAGCTGCTGGACCGCGGTCTTCTGGCGAAGCTTTATCTTGCGCATCGCCTGGGCGGCAGGGACGTCATCATCGTACGGGTCAAGCTCCACGACCTCAACCTGCCGGTACTTCCCATCGTGCTGGGGCGGATCGACATGGCCAATTTTTCCTTTTCGCGCGCGGCCGCCGAAAGGCATTCCTATCCCGTCGATGTTGACACGGCGTACGGGTTCGCCAACGATTTCCGTTTCTTCGAGCGGCTGATGTCCGATTCGGAAGCGCTGTTTCTCGATTTCCTGGCGGCTGAAAAGGATGGCAACAAGGACTACTGGCGGGTTACCGACCGCGAGCTGGAACGTCAGCGGCCCGCGCAGGCGCCGACCCCGGTCTTCGGCAATACTTTCCGGGAAGAGGATCTTCGCGCCGTCGGCGCTGTGCTCGACTCGCACTTGGCGGGAAGTCAGACTTCCGATTTCGAGCGGGCGTTCCGCCGGGAGATCGGCTTCAGCCACGGGGCCGCCACCAATTCGGCCACCAACGCTTTCTGGCTGCTGTTCAGGGCCCTCGGGTTGACCGCGGATGACGAGGTGATCCTGCCGAACATCCACTTTCACGGCGTGCGCCACGCCCTCGAGCTCCTGGGCGTTCCCGCGGTCATCAGCGACACGGCCGCGGACGTGCCCGTCCTCACCCCCCGCGAGCTCGAGGGGCTCGTCGGCGACAGGACCCGCGCCATTGTTTTTCTCGATTTCGGCGGCTGGCCGGCTCCGGCCGCGGCGGTCAGGGAATACCTTGACGGCATCGGCCGCCGTGATATCCGCCTCGTGCTCGACGCCGCCAATTCACCTTTCACCAAGGTGGGCGGCAGCTACATCGCCCGTGAATACGATTACGCCGTGTATTCTTTTGACATGAACAAGATCCTCGTGACCGGCGACGGCGGCATGGTGCTGTCAGATGATGGCGAGGTTGTCGAACGGGTGCGGCGCCTGGCCCAGCTGGGCGTGCGCGGAACCGGCTCGGCATATGCGAGGGCACGGCAGGGAGACGGGAACTGGTGGAGTTTCGAGGTCGATGAGCCTTCCCTGAAGATGACGATGAACAACATCGCCGCCGGCCTGGGGCTTTCCCAGCTCGAGATCGTCAGGGAGATATTGGACAAGAGACAGGCAATCAGGGAATTGTACCGGCGGCGGCTGCGGGCTCTGGCCGGCGCCGGCCTCGTCGAGCTGGCGCCCGATGACGACGCGGTCGAGAACGACCTCTATTTCTTCTGGCTGAAAACGGCGGATTCGCCCGCCAGGGATGCCCTGGCCCGCTTTCTCCTGGCGAAAGGAATATACACAACGGTCAAGTACCAGCCGCTCGATCCCGGCGCGGACACCCCCAACGCCCTCGATTTCTGGGAGCGGTCGCTCTGCCTGCCGCTTCACCAGAACGTGAGCCCATGGGAAGCGGAGCATATCACATCCCAGGTAAGCCGGTTTTTCCAGGGAGGCGAATAGATTGGCAGGAATGAGCTGGACGGTCATCGGGGCCGGCAACCTCATATGGGACATTTTCGACGCGATCGAAGCCGCCGGCGACAGGGTCGAGCGCCTGGCTCTCAACACCGGGATCGATGCCCGCCTGCTTGAGAACATGCCTGCTCACCTGGAGATCGTCAAGCTGGAGGACTTTAAAGGCGGCAC
>JAJYIN010000141.1 GCA_021790075.1 Actinomycetes bacterium
TCCGATCTGGCGCCATCTCCTATACCGTCAGCCCGGTGCACACCCTCGATCATTACATGGAGGTGGCCCACAGATTTGTGGAGATGGGGGCCGATTCCATCTGCATCAAGGACATGGCGGCGCTGCTGTCGCCGTTCCACGCCGAACAGCTGGTGGGGCGGCTGAAATCGGAGATCGACCTGCCGCTGGAGGTGCACTGCCACTACATCGGCGGCCTGGCGCCGATGACCTACCTGAAAGCCATCGAGGCGGGGGCCGACATCGTCGACACCGCCACGGTGCCGCTCGCCTTCGGCGCCTCCAATCCGGCCACCGAGATGGTGGTGAGCGCCCTGACCGGCACCGCTTACGACACCGAGCTGGACTTAGGCAGCCTCTTCGAGATCGCCAAGTATTTCGAGGGCGTGCGCCAGCAGGGCGGCTACGCCCGCGGCGTCACGTCGATCACGCACATGCAGGTTTACTCGCACCAGGTGCCGGGCGGGATGATCTCCAACCTCGAGAGCCAGCTGGCCGAGCAGAAAGCGCTGGACCGGCTGCCCGAGGTGCTTGAGGAGATTCCGGTGGTGCGGGCCGAGGTCGGCTACCCGCCGCTGGTGACTCCCATGAGCCAGATCGTGGGCACCCAGGCGGTGCTGAACGTGCTGTCGGGCAAGCGCTGGCAGGTGGTGCCCGATGAGATGAAATCCTACCTCAAGGGTAAATATGGGCAGGCGCCCGGGCCCATCGACGCGGAGATCAGGCAGAAGGTCCTGGGCGACGAGGAGCCCATCACCGTGCGGCCGGCCGAGCTGATCGAGGAGACCCTGGAGCAGTGCGCCCGGGAGGCCGGCGAGCTGGCCAGGAACGAGGAGGATGTGCTCACTTATGCTATCTTTCCGGCCGCGTCGCGCGCCTTTTTCGAGAAACGCCGTCACGGGCTGGAAGAGGATGTTTTCCAGACCAAGGAAAAAGAAGAGGAAAGCGGAGCCGAAATGGATGTTAACAAGATCAGGGAACTGATCGCCGCCGTGGAGGAGTCCACGGTGGCGGAGGTGACCATCGAGGAAGGCGATACCCGCATAACCGTGCGCAAGGCGGGCGAGGCGGCGCCGGCGACCGGCGCGCCGGCGCCGCCCGCGGCTGCACCTGAGGAATCTGTACCAGATAACATGCATGTAGTCAAGTCCCCGATGGTGGGGACCTTCTACCGCGCCGCCTCTCCCACCAGCGATCCCTTTGTCAAGGAAGGCGACGAGGTGAGCCGGGGACAGACGCTCTGCATCCTCGAGGCGATGAAACTGATGAACGAGGTTACCAGCGAGGTGGAAGGCACCATCCGGCGGGTCATGGCCGACAACGGGCAGCCCGTGGAGTATGGCACCCCGCTCTTCCATATCCAGCCCCCGGAGGTGGAAGTCTTCGAGGCGCCCCCGGTCGAGGAGTAGCGGTCTTGTTCCGGAAGATCCTGATCGCCAACCGCGGTGAAGTCGCCCTCCGGGTCATCCGCGCCTGCCATGAGCTGGATATTCCCTGTGTGGCCGTCTATTCAGAGGCGGACGCCGGTTCGCTGCATGTGCGGGAAGCGGACGAGGCCGTCTGCATCGGCCCCGGGCCGGCCGGCAGCAGCTACCTCCTGATCCCCGCCGTCATCGGCGCCGCCGAGATCACCGGCTGCGACGCCGTCCACCCCGGCTACGGCTTCCTGGCTGAAAACCCTGTCTTTGCCGAGGCCTGCCTTGACAACGACCTCGCCTTTATCGGCCCGGGAGCGGATGTCATGCGGCGCATGGGCGACAAGTCGGCAGCCAAGCAGATCATGAAGCAGGCGCGCATCCCCGTCATCCCCGGGTCCGACGGCCCCGTGGAGACGGCCGCCGAGGCCGCGGACGTCGCGGCCCGGTACGGTTACCCAGTGCTGATTAAGGCGGCGGCCGGCGGCGGCGGCCGCGGCATGAGGCTGGTTGCTTCCCTGGAAGAGATGGAGAGCTGCTTCGCCATGGCCCAGAACGAGGCTGTCACCGGGTTTGGCGACGGCCGCCTGTATCTGGAGAAGGCGGTCGCCGGACCCCACCATGTGGAGATGCAGGTGCTGGTTGACAAGGCCGGCTCCGTGCTCACGCTGGGGGAGAGGGACTGCTCGGTGCAGCGGCGCCACCAGAAGGTCGTGGAGGAATCGCCGTCGCCGCTGCTGGACGCGGAGACCCGCCAGCGGATGTCAGAGGCGGCCATCGCCGCCTGCCGGGCCAGCGCCTATGAGAATGCCGGCACCATCGAGTTCCTCGTCGACGCGGGCCGCAATTTTTATTTCATGGAGATGAACACAAGGGTGCAGGTGGAGCACCCGGTATCGGAGATGACCACGGGCGTCGACATCGTCCGCGAGCAGATCCGGATCGCCGCCGGCGGGCTGCTTGACAGGACGGGGGCGCTGCAGCCCCGCGGCCACGCCATCGAGCTGCGCATCAACGCCGAGGACCCGCAGAATGGCTTCCGCCCCAATACCGGGCGCATCGGGCGGTACGTGCCTCCCGGAGGCCCGGGAGTGCGCGTCGACTCGCATCTGTACGAGGGCTACGAAATACCGGTATTTTATGATTCCCTGCTGGCGAAACTGATTGTCTGGGACAGCGACCGGCCGGCGGCCCTCAGGAGGGCGCTCCGGGCGCTGGACGAGCTCGTGATCGAAGGCGTGGTCACCAACAAGGAATTTTGCGCGGCCGTCCTCGGCTGTCCGGATTTCGCCGGCGGCGATTACACCACCGCGTTCATCGAGGAAAACGCGGAGCGCCTCAAGATCCGGTAAGCCGGTTTCCGCCGCGCTTAGTAACTATCTCAAAAGGATCTTCGCAGCAGAATATGCCTTTTGAGATAGTTACATAATGGATAAAAGCAGGAACGGGGATTATCGTCATGGACTTGCCAACCACATCACGGCGGCAGGCACGCCGCGACGCCATGGTCATCCTTTATCAGCATGACATCACCGGCGCCGGGCTCAGCGGGCTTTACGCAAACCTGAAGGAAGACACCGGCCATCCGCCCGATGCCTTCACGCGCGAGGAAGTTGAGGCCGTGCTGGCGTCGCGCGGCGAGATCGACGCCAGCATCGATGCCGGTTCGAAGGGGTGGCCCGCTCACCGGCTGGCGGCGCTGGAGCGCAACATCCTGCGGCTGGCTGTCTATGAGATCACCCGGCGCGACGACATCCCGCTGGAAGTCAGCATCGACGAGGCGGTGGCGCTGGCCAAGCGGTATTGCTCCCGGGAAGCTGGTACACTGGTAAACGGTATACTTGGCAAGATAGCCGAGGAGGCTCGTAAATGAGCGGAACAGGCGAGATGGCCCAGCCAGGCGGGGCGGACCAGCCAGACGAGACGGCCCAACCACAGGACAAGGATTTGCAGGAGCCCGGCGCGGCGCCCCCCGGCGGGTCTGACGCCGGTGAAGGCGTCGAGCTGACAGCGGCACTGGAAGAGACCCTGAGCAGCCTCACCCAGTCGATCGACCGGATGGAGACTATCGTCCGCCGCCTGGAGGAGGGTGGCACGGACTGGGAAGAATCGGTGCGCCTGCTCACCGAGGCCAACGAGCTGGCGATGAAGAGCAGCCAGAGGCTGGAACAGGCCGTCCAGGATGTCGTCTACGGGGCGGAAGACGAGGAAGAGGCGGCGCCTCCGGTGGGCAGGCCGGACTGACGGGCACGCCCAGCGTTTGAGACAACGGGGACACGAGTGGGCTATCCGGATGAACTGACACGCCTCCTGGAGGAATACCTGCGCCAGATTGCTTACGGTGAGGACGGCGCCGTGACGCCGCTCACCATGGCGATGAACTATTCCCTGCTGGCGGGTGGCAAGCGCATCCGCCCCGTCCTGCTGATGGCGGCCGGCCAAGCCTACGGGATGGCGCCTGAAAGGCTGCTGCCCACGGCAGCCGCCATGGAGATGATCCACACCTATTCCCTCATCCATGACGACCTGCCTGCGTTCGACAACGACGACCTCAGGCGGGGCAAACCCACCTGCCACGTGGAGTTCGGTGAGAGCGTGGCCACCCTGGCCGGCGACGCGCTGTTCGCGGAGGCCTTCCGCCTCATCTGCGAGCGGCAGGAGGCGGAGCCCGCCACGAAACTGGCGGTCATCGAGGAGGTCGCCGTGGCTACCGGCGTCCAGGGGATGGTGGGCGGACAGTTCCTGGATGTGGCCGGGTTGCCCGACGACGGCCA
This sequence comes from Actinomycetes bacterium, assembly GCA_021790075.1. Lineage (GTDB taxonomy): Bacteria > Actinomycetota > Thermoleophilia > BMS3ABIN01 > BMS3ABIN01 > JAJYIN01. The sequence continues at coordinate 4,208 of JAJYIN010000141.1, forward strand.
GGAGTCGCTGCGGCTGCTGCACTCGCTCAAGACCGGCCGGTTGATCATCGCCTGCGTCCATTGCGGTGGCCTGCTGGCGGGCGCGCCGGAGCCGGAATTAACAAACCTTCGCGGGTTTGCGGGCGAGCTCGGATTGCTATTCCAGATAAAAGACGATATTTTGGATGTCATCGGTGAAACCGCCGTGCTGGGCAAACAGGCGGGCGCCGACGCCAGGCTCCAGCGCAGCACCTATGTGAGCGTTTTCGGCCTGGAGGAAGCCGGGCGGCTGGCGCTCAGTTCACGGGATGCTGCGCTCGCGGCTCTCGGGGAAATCGGCGGTGAGACCGACACTCTGGCCGGAATTACCAATTACATATACGAGCGTCAACTGTAACCGTGTCTCTGCTAGATCAAATTCATTCGCCTTCTGACCTCAGGCGCTTCAATGACCGCGAGCTGCAGGTGCTGGCCGACGAGATCCGCACCTTCATGGTCAATGCCGTCTCCAAAGTCGGCGGCCACCTCGCCCCCAGCCTTGGCGTCGTGGAGCTGACCATCGCTCTTCACAGCATGCTCGACAGCCCCCGCGACAAGATCATCTGGGACGTGGGGCACCAGTCCTATGCCCACAAGATCATCACCGGCCGCGCGGAGGCGTTCCATACCATCCGCCAGCACGGCGGCCTTTCCGGGTTTCCCAACCGGGAAGAGTCCGAGCACGACATCGTCGGCACCGGCCACAGCTCCACTTCCATCAGCTACGGCGTCGGCATCACCGAGGCCATCAGGCTGGCGGCGGCGCAGGAGCGGGCAGAGCGGACCCGCCGGGAAGAAGCGCGGGCCCGTCAGGAGGAAGCCGCCGCGGATGGCGGACGGGATGAGCCGGTGGAGGCAGACCCGCAGGAGGCAGGAAAGCGGCTCCGCAGCCGGGTGGCCTGCGTCATCGGCGACGGAGCGCTTACCGGGGGCATCGCCTTCGAGGCGCTGGATCAGGCCGGCCACCTGCGCACGCCCCTGATCGTCATCCTCAACGACAACGAGATGTCGATCAAGCCCAACGTGGGCGCCATCTCCCAGTACCTGAACAAGCTGAGGCTGGACCCCACCATTTACCGGCTGCGTGAGGACCTGGAGCACGGCATCGAGAAGATCCCCGGCCTCCGGGGCGGCATGAGGTCGCTCAAGGAGAGCATGAAGGCGTTTCTGGTGCCGGGCATGCTGTTCGAGGAGTTGGGTTTCGCCTACATCGGCATCGTCGACGGCCACGACATCAAGGCGCTCAGACGCAGCATCCGACAGGCGCTGGAGATCGAACGGCCCGTGCTCATCCATATCAAGACCACCAAGGGCAAGGGTTACGAGCCGGCTGAGGCCCGTCCGGATACGTTCCACGGCATCGCTCCGTTCACCGTCAGCACCGGCGAGGCGATCAAGAAGCCGGGTCCCATCAGCTATACGGAGGCCTTCGGCCGGGGGCTGGCCCGCATGGCGGAAACGGACGGCCGGATCGTCGCCATCACCGCCGCCATGTCGAGCGGCACCGGACTTTACCATTTCGAGAAGAAGTTCCCGGAAAGATTCTTTGACGTCGGCATCGCCGAGGAGCACGCTGTGACCTTTGGCGCCGGCCTGGCGATCGGCGGCTACAAGCCCGTGGTCGCAATATAT
>JAJYIN010000142.1 GCA_021790075.1 Actinomycetes bacterium
CGGCGACAGCAGCGCCGCCATGTCCTTGATGCAGATGGAATCGGCCCCCATCTCCACAAATCTGTGGGCCACCTCCATGTAATGATCGAGGGTGTGCACCGGGCTGACGGTATAGGAGATGGCGCCCTGGAAATGCTTGCCCGCCTCCTTGATCGCCTCGGCGGCCACCTCGATGTTGCGGGTGTCGTTAAGGGCGTCGAAGACGCGGAAGATGTCGACGCCGTTTTCCGCCGCCTGGGTCACGAACCTGCGGACGATCTCGTCGCTGTAGTGCCGGTAGCCAACCAGGTTCTGGCCCCGCAGCAGCATCTGCAGCGGCGTCTTGGGGCAGTGCCGCTTGATGACGCGCAGCCGGTCCCACGGGTTCTCGTCCAGGAAGCGCAGGCAGCTGTCAAAGGTGGCGCCTCCCCAGACCTCGAGGGAATAAAAGCCGATCTCATCCATGCGGGCGAGACTGGGGAGCATCTCGCTGGTGCGCATGCGGGTCGCCCAAAGCGACTGGTGACCGTCCCGGAGGGTGGTGTCAGTGATTAGGACTCGCCGCGCCCTTACCATGAGGCTGCCTAGACCCTTTCCACGTACTCGCCGGTACGGGTATCAACCTTGATCCGGTCGCCTTCCTTCAGGAACAAGGGCACGTTGACGACGGCGCCCGTCTCCGTGGTGGCCGGCTTGTTGCCGCCGGTGACGGTGTCTCCCTTGACCCCCGGCTGGGTCTCGGTGACTTCCAGCTCCACGAAGATGGGCGGGATCAGCTCGGTCGGCTTCCCGTCGACCATCAGGATCTCCACTTCCACGTTGTCCTTGACGAACTTGAGCGCTTCTCCTACCAGGTCCGGCGACAGGGTCAGCTGCTCGTAGGTCTCGTTGTCCATCAGGACGACCTCTTCCGGGGTCGCGTACAGGTACTGCATCTTCTTGGCTTCCACGCGGGCCTGCCGGAACTTCTCGCCGGCGCGGAAGGTCTTGTCCAGCACGGCTCCGGTGAGGATGTTCTTCAACCTGGTGCGCACGAAGGCGCCCCCCTTGCCGGGCTTCACGTGCTGGAACTCGACAATGGTGAAGACCTGGCCGTCCACCTCGATGGCCATGCCGTTCCTGAAATCATTTGTTGAAACCAAGATTCCTCCGGAGGGTTAATGACGGTTCTTTAAAAAGCATCGCCCGGGAAATACCCAGGCAACAGCAGATTTTACACCAAAAAGCAGTGGCGGGGGAAGGCGTGGGCGCCGCTGGGTCTTCTCTGCCGGCTGCTCGATAGGCCGCTAAAAGAGCCACGGCCAGGTCTTGCCGCGGATAACATCCTATTTCAGATATTCGATCTTCCTGCTGAAACCGGTCAGCCGCTCCGGCCCTCTGGCGGTGACCAGCACGGTGTCCTCGATGCGCACCCCGCCGAGCCCTTCCACATAGACGCCGGGCTCGATCGTGATTACCATGCCGGCCTTCAACTTATCGTGCGATCTTTTTGACAGAACCGGTGATTCGTGCGCTTCCAGGCCGACGCCGTGGCCGAGGGCGTGGCCAAACTCATCCCCGTGCCCGGCGGCGGCAATGTGATCACGGGCCAGGGCATCGACAGCGGCGCCGGCGGCGCCGGCAAGGCAGCCGGCAACCGCGCTTTCCTGGGCTTCCCGGACCAGCCCGTAGATCTGCGACAGCCGCCGCGGCAGGCGGCCGGTGGCGAACGTGCGGGTGGCGTCGGAGGCATAACCATCCACGCTGGCGCCCATGTCAACCACAACTACCTCACCCTTGCGGATGACCCGGTCCCCGGCGGCCCCGTGAGGCATGGCCGCGCGCGGCCCGGAAGCTACGATGATCCCGAACGGGAGCGGCCCCGAACCCGCCTCGCGCAGCCACTTTTCGAGCATCCAGGCAACCTCCTTTTCCGGCCGTCCCACTACCCGGGAGCGCGCCAGCCGGCGGTAGGCGTCATCGACGAGGCGGCACGCCTCGCCGACCCTGCGGATCTCGCTCTTTTGCTTGACCATCCGCATCTCCTCGACGGCGCCGGCTGCGTTTTTCATCTTCACGCCCCTGAGCAGCCGCCTGAGCAGCAGGTACTCGCCATGCCGCAGGTGTGCCCCGTCGTATCCGAGCACGCCCAGCCTGAGCCCGCGCCCGGTGGCGTACCGGCAGGCCCCCTCGAGCGCCGCCCCGGGAGTGATGCGGACGCCGAAACCCTTGACCTCCAGGCAGGCCTGCTGCCGGTAGCGGAAATCCGTGAAGAAGAGTTTCTGCCTGGGAGTGATGAGGGCGCATCCGGAGGAACCGGTAAATCCGGTGAGGTAGCGGACGTTGGGCAGGTGCGTGACCAGCAGGGAATCCGTATGGAAGAAATGCCGCGGCAATTTATCCCCGGCCGGCCTCACTGCCCTCCGGACAGGCGCGCCGCCAGCCAGTCCAGCGCCTCCAGGTAGCCGTCCAGGCCCTTGCCCGAGATGATGAGGGCGGCGACATCACTGATGACGGAGACCCGCCGCCACGCCTCCGGCCGGTGGGCGATATCCGAGAGGTGCACCTCGACGACGGGGCCCTCCACCAGCTCCAGGGCGTCATGGATGGCATAACTGTAATGGGTCCAGGCGCCCGGATTGATGATCATGCCCGCGGCGCTCAGGCGCAGCTCTTGGATCTTCTCCACCAGCTCACCCTCGTGGTTGGTCTGGAAGGCGGCTACGGAAAACCCCAGGCCGCCGGCCCGTTCAACCACCTTTTCGGTAAGCTGCGCCAGCGTCAGGGTGCCGTAATGTTCCGGGTCCCTCTCCCCCAGCATGTTCAGGTTGCATCCGTTAAGCAGGGCGATGATGCCGGCCATCTCAGCCTCCCGCTGCCAGCCGCTCCACCTCAAGGTGGAGCCTGCCGGCGCTGACGTCGCAGTTGATAACCGGCTCTCCCAGTGCCTTCAGGAGAACCATGTTGGCGGACAGGTCGTCGGCCTTCTTGTCGCTGGTCATGGCCGCCAGCACCGCTTCCGCCCCAATGCCCTCAAAACCGGTGGGAAGGTCAAGATCCTGCAGCAGGCTGAAGAGCCGCCGCTCATAATCGGCCGGCAGGGAAAAGACCTCTTCCGAGAGGCGGACCGCCGCCAACAGCCCCAGCGCCACCGCCTGGCCGTGCGAGTAGGCCTCGTAGTTGCCGGCCGCCTCGATGCCGTGCCCTACCGAGTGGCCCAGGTTGAGGACAGCCCTGCGCCCGTAATCGCGCTCGTCCTCGGAGACCACCCGCAGCTTGTATTCGATACAGCGGCGCACCACCGGCTCCACATACGCCATATCCAGGGAAAGGAACTTCTGATGACTCATCTCGAAGTTGGAGAAGAACTCATCGCCGGAAAGCAGGCAGTACTTGACCACTTCAGCCAACCCTTCCACCAGCTGCCCCCGGGGCAGTGTCAGCAGCAGCGCCGGGTCGGTGACGACCATGTCCGGCTGGTAAAAGGCGCCCACGTAGTTCTTGGCCTCGGGAATGTTCACGCCCACCTTGCCGCCGATGCTGCTGTCCACCTGGGAGAGGAGGGTCGTAGGCACCTGGATGAGGCCGATGCCGCGCATGTAAGTGCTGGCGACAAACCCGGCCAGGTCGCCGACGACGCCGCCGCCCAGGGCGCAGATCGTGTCAAGCCTCCGCGTCTTCAGGTGAAACAGCCGCGAGTAGAGGCCGGTCGCCTGTTCGAGGGACTTGACCCCTTCTCCTGCTTCCACCACGATCGCGTTGACCGTAAAACCGGAGCCGGCAAAGGACTCCTCCAGCAGCCCCAGGTGCCGCCCGGCCACGTTGCCGTCCGTGATGATGACGACCTTGCCGCGCCGCCCCTGGGATTTCCAGAGGCTGCCGGCCGCGGCCGCCGACCCTTCGCTGATGAAAATCGGATATTCCTTGCTGCGGGTGCTGGCCAGAAGCTGGATCAAGGCGTACCCTTCCGCCCGTCATTCATTTCCGTGTTGTTTCCCCTCATCAAATCCTCTATCTCCCCGGCGACCTGCTCGACGCCCTTTCCTCTCGTATCGATGATGAAACCGGCCACGCTCCGGTACAGCTCTTCCCTCTCCGCGAACAGGGCCCGGAAACGCTCCGCGCCGGCTGCCAGCGGCCTGGGCTGGCGGCAGGCCCGCTGAAAGGCCGTATCCACGTCTTCGTCCAGCAGAAAAACGCGCGGCTCCGCCTTGAGTTTCTCGGCTACAGCCGGGATGGTGACGGCGCCCCCTCCCAGCGACACCACCGTGCCCCTGGCGCTCGCGGCTGCCTCCCTTAGCAGCCGCAGGACCACCCTTTCCTCCGCCCGGCGAAAGGCCGCTTCTCCCAGGCGGGAAAAAATTTCTGTTACCGGCATGCCCATGTCCTGCTCCACCACCGGATCGGCGTCGACAAAGTCCCACCCCAGACTCCGCGCCAGCCGCTCGCCCACGGCTGATTTTCCGGTGCCCATGAAACCGATCAGGACTGCGGTTGGGGCCAACTGCTCCTCAGCCTCCTCAGGTAGGCAGCCACCGCTTCCTTGGTATCCCCGATGCAGTCACCTCCGAATTTTTCCAGCAGGGCGCGCGCCAGCTCTATCGCCACCATCGCCTCACCGACAACGGCGGCGGCGGGCACGGCGCAGACGTCGCTGCGTTCCCTGAGCGCCGGGGACGGCTGCCCGGTGGCCATGTCGGCAGAGCGCAGCGGGCGGGTGAGCGTCGGAATCGGTTTCATCACCGCCCGGGCGACCAGCGGCTCGCCGTTGGTGATGCCGCCCTCCAGCCCGCCGGCATGGTTGGTGCGCCGGTAAAAGCCCTTGCGGAGACCGAAGAACAGCTCGTCATGGACGGTGGAGCCGGGACGCGCCGCCAGCGCGAAACCATCACCGATCTCCGCCCCCTTGATGGCGGGAATGCTCATGAGGGCGCCGCCGATCCGCCCCCCCAGGCGCTCGAGCCCGGAAGCATAAGACCCGAGGCCAGGAATGAGGCCAAAGGCGATCACTTCGAAAACGCCGCCCAGCGACTCGCCCTGGCGGCGGGCGGCGCTAATGGCTCTCTTCATCTCCGCGGACGCCTGCCCGTCCAGGCAGCGGACGGGTGATTCATCCACCCGCGCGAAGTCTTCCGGCGACAGGCGCGCCGTCCGCCGGGCCTTTACCGGTCCGATGCGGGCGACGTGGCTCACCACGGCGATGCCGAACTCATCCAGCAGCCGGCGGGCAACGGCGCCGACAGACACCCGGGCCGCGGTCTCGCGGGCGCTGGCTCTTTCCAGGACGCTGCGTATGTCCCCAAGACCGAATTTCTGCGCCCCCGCCAGGTCCGCGTGGCCCGGCCGGGGCACCGTGAGGGGCTCGCTTCCCTTCCCGGACGGAGCCTCGGGGTCCATCACTTTCTGCCAGTTCTTCCAGTCAGAATTCGCGATGCGCATGGCGATGGGAGTGCCCAGCGTGAAGCCGTGCCTCACCCCGCTTAAGATGACAGCCCGATCGGTTTCGATCTTCATGCGGCCGCCCCGGCCGAAACCCAGCTGCCGCCGCGCCAGGTCGCTGTCGATGTCGGCAGCGGCCAGCCGCAGGCCCGCCGGCAGACCCTCGCAGATGGCGGTCAGTTCCGGACCGTGTGATTCACCCGCGGTTTTATAACTGAAATTCATGAAATCCATCTCCATATCCTAAGAATCTATCTCAAAAGGCATCTTCTGCTGCGGCCGGCTGCAAAGGCCATGGGCGGCGTCCTCGGAGCAAAAAGTCCTCGACGCACCTACGGGTACGACTGC
>JAJYIN010000143.1 GCA_021790075.1 Actinomycetes bacterium
GTTATCAAGTAAATCCGTCAGCGTGGTGTTCCCGCGACGGAGATGATCGATCCAGACGGACGTGTCCACCAGAAGCATTTATTTTCCCGCCGGCCGCCGGCGGGGGATATCCCGCAACTTCTTTTCGGTACCTCCCAGCCGGGCCAGCCGCCGCGCACTTTCCTGGGCGATAAGTGATTCGAGGCCGAGCCTGACCAGAGCGGTCTTTTTCAGATTTCTGGCAGCAGCTCCAAAGACTTCCTGAAGCTCGGCCGGTAAATGCCGAAATGCCGGCGGTCGAATGTAAAGACCTCCCCTATTTGAAGAGCTTCGCAAATGGCCAGCGTCGAAGCGTCAATCAGGCTTATACCTGAATCATGGTACTTGCTCCTGACCGCCAGGGCAGCTGTCAGAATGGAGCTGTTAATATCAAGTATCGAGAAAGTTTGCAAGGCAGCTTCGCAGGCCTTGTCCGCCGAAGCATGATTTAAACGTGTTTTCGCAAGATGCCAGCACTCGGCAATGATCAACTGGCTAGTTGCCAGAAGTTCATTGCCCGCATTTTGCCTGTACCATTCACTAGCCTGTTCGTGGTGTTTGTCGTGCTGTGTGAGCAAGGCAAAGATTGCACTGGTATCAACAATGATCACTTCTTCGCGCGCCTCTTCTTCTTTGCTTGCGCTTCCTCTCTTTCCAGTCTTGCCCGGCAATGCTCAACGGCCTGTCTGGTTTCCTCCGATTCGCCATGAATGTCGACTGACGCGAAATATTCGTCCAATATCTCATCCGCTCGTTCAGAAGCATCCTCACCCGGCTCTCCTTCGAACATACCAACTATCGCCATATAGTCAACCTGGGGCCGCTCGCGCGCCAGGTACTGGTCGACGGCCTCGCGGATGAGGGCGGCGACGCTCTCACCTTTTTCCTGCGCCGCGAGCTTCAACTGCCATTGCTGCTTCTCCGTCAGATATATCATTGTCTTTTTCTTGGCCATATTCTTCCTCGGAGGCATATATGTCAGACATATATACCATCTACCCGTTCCTTTTTCCAGCAAACCCGGATGCCTAAACGTTTCAAACCCCTGCCTCTTGGCCCAAAATAAAATAAAATAAGGTTCGCATTGCCGATCTTTTTCCCTTACATCATTAATATCGAATCCCAGGCCGAGGCCGCCACCATCCTGCGGCGGCTGGGTGTGTCCGGCGACGGCGTGACGCACATGGCCGCCAAGGCCCTGGGGCGGGTAATCCATGTCAGCGGCCTGGAGGCGGTGGAAGCGAACATCCTCAAGCAGGAGATGCTCTCCATGGGAGGCGACGCCGCCCTGCCGGCGAATGTCTGGCGTCTCCAGGAAGGGAACGCGGAATCGCTGGTGATGGGCACCCCCCGCCAATTCGAGGACCTCGTCCCCCGCCTTCAGAAAAAGCCCTTCCGCCTGCCGCGGCTGGGAGAGGAGATCGCCGCCTGCTCCCGCCGCTACGAGGCGGCGATGAACGGCGAGGTAACGGTGCCCGCCCGGCTGGGAAAGCAGCCGTGGCTGGTGATGGGCATCCTCAACGTCACCCCGGACTCCTTTCACGACCGCGGCCGCTACGGCCAGTTTTACGCCGCCGTGGAGCGCGCCCGGGAGATGGCCGCCGCCGGCGCCGCCATCATCGACGTGGGCGGGGAGTCGACCCGCCCCGGAGCGGCCGGGATCACTCTCAAGGAAGAGCTGGGCCGGGTGGTGCCGGTAGTCGAGGCCCTGGCGGCGGAGCTGAAGATACCCATTTCCGTAGACACCTGCAAAGCCGGCGTGGCGCGGGCGGCGCTCGAAGCCGGGGCAGCCATGATCAACGACATCACCGCGCTCAGAGGGGACCGGACGATGGCCCGGGTGGCGGCCGAGCACGGCTGCCCGGTCTGCCTGATGCACATGCAGGGCACTCCCCGCGACATGCAGAAGAACCCACGCTACCGGGATGTCGTTGGCGATCTGGCCGGGTTCTTCCTTGAAAGGGTAGAATGGGCGGAGCGGCGCGGCATCAGGAGGGAAAACATCATCCTCGACCCCGGCATCGGCTTCGGCAAGAAGCTGGAGCATAACCTGTCCATCATCAGGCGCCTGGACAGCTTCCTGTCGCTGGGCCTGCCGGTCATGATCGGCGCTTCACGCAAGAGCTTTCTGGGGAAGATTTCCAGAGACCGTGGCACGGAGGAGCGCCTGATCGGAACGGTCGCCGCCAACACGATCGCGTACGGGAAGGGCGCCCGTATCTTCCGGGTGCATGACGTGGCCGAGAACGTGCAGGCGCTCAAGGTGGCGGCCGCCACCAGGGAGGCGAGATGAACGAAAACGGAAACCCGCTGGAAATCACAATCGAGGGGCTCGAAATCTTCGCGCATCATGGGTTGCTGCCCGAGGAGCGGGAAGTGGGGCAGGTGTTCAGCTTCGACATCTACCTGCTCCTGAAGGACTGCCCGGCCGCGAGCAGCGACGACATCGCCGATACGGTGAATTACGCCGAGGTGTGCGACACGGTCGTGAAGGCCGCCACGAGCGAAACATACAACCTGCTGGAGAGGCTGGCAGCGGTCGTCGCCGGCAAGGTGTTGGCCGGGTACCCGATGGTCAGCCGCGTGGGAGTCCGCGCCGCCAAGCCGGCGCCGCCGCTGCCGCATGCGGTGGAAAGCGTGGCCGCCTACATCGAGCGCACCCGCGAAGCGGCGGACTGAGCCGGAGTGGCCACGGCTTACATCTCACTCGGCTGCAACCTGGGTAACTGCCCCGCCTACCTGGCGCAGGCGATCCAGATGCTCGACAAGCACCTGCTCATCCGGGTGACGAAGGTTTCGTCCGTTTATAACACGGAGCCGGTAGGCGAGGTTGAGCAACCGTATTTTTTGAACATGGCGGTGGAAATCGACACCGACCTCACGCCCGCCGAGCTGCTTCACGCCTGCCGCCGGGTGGAAGAGGAGCTGGGCGGTCGGGACGGCCGCGTTCCCCAGGGTCCGCGCACCATTGACCTTGACATCCTTTTGTATGAGCAATTAGAAATAGCGGATGAAGACCTGGTGATACCGCATCCCCGCATGCTCGGGCGGGCGTTCGCCCTGGCGCCGCTGGCGGAGATCGCTCCGGAGGCGGCGCTGCCGGGCGGCGGCACCGTGGCGGAGGCGGCTGAGGAACTGCGGGACCCCCACAGCATCGAGAAACAGGGCCCCCTGACGGGTCTTTAAAAAACCATGAGTTGAGAAACAGGGGCCGCTGGCTGGGCTCCAAAGAAAGGAACGGAGGCAACAACAGGATGGTGGATTACCGCCCTTTGCAGGAAGAATTAAGAGCGCTGGCCCGGGAGAAGAACGCGCTCATCATCGCCCATAATTACCAGCGCCCGGAAGTGCAGGACGCCGCCGATTTCACCGGCGACTCGCTGGAACTCTCCCGCATCGCCGCCTCCACCGGCAACGAGATCATCCTCTTTTGCGGCGTGCACTTCATGGCCGAGACGGCCCACATCCTGTCGCCGGAGAAAAAGGTCCTCATCGCCGAGATGAAGGCCGGCTGCCCGATGGCGGACATGATCACCGCCGGGGACGTGCGCAAGCTGAAGCGGTATCACCCCGAAGCCCTCGTGGTCGCTTACGTGAACACCTCCGCCGCGGTCAAGGCCGAAACCGACATCTGCTGCACCAGCGCCAACGCCGCCAAGGTGGTCGCCAACATTCCCGTGGACAGGGAGATCGTCTTCATCCCCGACCGCAACCTGGCGCTCCACGTGGAGAAGAAGACGGGCCGGCAGTTGATCAAGTGGGAAGGATTCTGCCCTACGCACGAATACATCACGGCTGATACAATCATTAAGACGAAGAAGGAACATCCGGAGGCGCTGGTGGTGGCCCATCCTGAATGCCTTCCCGAGGTGCGGGAGCTGGCCGACGCCATCGAGAGCACCTCGGGCATGATCCGCTTCGCCAAGGAGTCTCCGGCGCGCGAGTTCATTATCGCCACCGAGATGGGACTCAATTACCGGCTGGGGAAGGAGAATCCGGGCAAGAGTTTCTATTCCCCTACCAAAAAGGCGCTCTGTCCCAACATGAAGATGACCACCCTGCCCAAAGCGATCGAGACGCTCAGGACCGGGCGCTACGAGATCCGGCTCGACGAGGATGTCCGCCGGCGCGCCCTGAAAGCCGTGGAAGCGATGGTATCCTATATATGAGACACCCCGGCCTGGAGGCATCGTGAGCCTCAAACCCCAACCACCCCAGCATGGAGGTGTCATGAGCCTGAACTCGAGCTACCTGAGCCTGGAGGTGTCATGAGCCGGCCCTACCTGCTGGCAGCCACCGACAGCCAGCCGGCCAAACGTTTTTACGACGTCGTCGTCATCGGCAGCGGCATCGCCGGCCTGACGGCGGCGGTGGGGGCTGCCCGCAAATGGAAGGTGGCCCTGATCAGCAAGAGCGTCCTGAGGGACACCACCACCTTCCTGGCCCAGGGCGGCATCGCCGCGGCCTTGAGCGATCAGGATTCCCCCGACCTGCATTTCCAGGACACCATCCGCGCCGGCGCCGGCCTTTGCAAGGAGGAGGCTGTGCGCATCCTGGTGGACGAGGGGCCGGCCCGGGTGCGGGAGCTGATGGAGATCTGCCCCAAGTTCGACCGCGCCGGGGGCGACCTGGTGCTGGCCAGCGAGGGCGCCCACTCGGTGCCCCGGGTGGCCCACGCGGGCGGCGACGCCACCGGCAGCGAGGTGGCGAGCGCCCTGGCGCAGGCGATGCGTTCCGGCAGCCGCGTGCAGGTGCTGGAGAACGAGTTCGTGGTGGATATCCTCACCAACGGCGGCCACTGCATCGGCGCCGTCTCCCTGAACCTGAGGACCGGCGCCTTCACTCTCAATTTCGCCACCGTCACCGTGCTGGCCACCGGCGGCAGCGGCCAGGTTTATTCCCTGACGACCAACCCCAAGGTCGCCACCGGCGACGGCATGGCCATGGCCTTCCGGGCCGGCGCCGCCATCGGCGACATGGAGTTCGTGCAGTTCCACCCCACCGGCCTCTACTCGGACGAGTCTCCCATCTTCCTGATCACGGAGGCGCTGCGCGGCGAGGGCGCCTACCTGCTCAACCACGCCGGCGAGCGGTTCATGCTGGGGGTCCATCCCCAGGCGGAGCTGGGTCCCCGGGACGTGGTGGTGAAGGAGATGGTGCGGCAGATGAAGGCTGCCGGCCAGGAATTCCTCTTCCTCGACGCGGCCCATCTGCCCTGCGAGATGCTGAGGGAGCGCTTCCCCACTGTCTTCGAGACCCTGCGCGACCGCGGCTATGATCTCTGCCGCGACCGGGTGCCGGTGGCGCCCGTGAGCCATTACATGATCGGCGGCGCCGTCACCGACGTCTGGGGGCGCACGACCCTGCCCGGGCTTTACGCCAGCGGGGAGGTAGCCTCCACAGGAGTTCACGGCGCCAACCGCCTGGCAAGCAACTCGCTTCTGGAAGGACTGGTTTTCAGCGACCGTATCGTCCGCGACCTGGACCGCTACATCACTTCCCGCGGCGAGGCGGTGCGGCGGCTGAGCATCGATCTGCCGGGTCCCAGCCGCAAAGGCAATCAGGCGGCCCAGGTTACCGGCACCCGCCGGCAGTTGCAGCGGACCATGACCGAGCAGGTTGGGACCGTGCGCAGCCGGGAGGGCCTCAAAAAGGCG
>JAJYIN010000144.1 GCA_021790075.1 Actinomycetes bacterium
GGGCGAGACCTTCGAGACCATCACCTATGAAGGCTACGGTCCCGCAGGCGTGGCGGTGCTGGTGGAAGCCATGACCGACAACCGCAACCGCACCGCGGCCGAGGTGCGCAACATCTTCAGCCGCAATAACGGCAAGCTGGGCGAGACCGGCTCCGTGGCCTGGATGTTCGAGCGCAAGGGCTCCATCGTGGTCGACGCCGGCGCCACCGACGAGGACACGCTGATGGCCGCCGCCATCGACGCTGGCGCCGAGGATGTCTCGCAGGACGAGAACACCTACGAGGTCGTCACCGACCCGGCCGATTTTCTGACGGTGCGCGAGCAGCTGGAGCAGGCCGGCATCGGATATGCGTCCGCCGAGCTTGCTATGCTTCCCAAGACGACGGTGAAGCTGGAGCAGAGCGACGCCAAGAAGATCCTGAGGCTGATGGACGCCCTGGAAGACAACGACGACGTCCAGGAAGTGCACGCCAACTTCGATATCAGCGAAGAGGTCCTGGAAGCGCTGGCCTAGAAAACCTTTACATGTCTGCTTACAGCATTCTCCATCCGCCGTCCGCCACGCACCGCCTCCTGGGCATCGACCCGGGAACGGCGGTCACCGGATGGGGCGTCATCGATCATGTGCGTGACAAATCGCAGCTGGTGGGGCACGGGACGATCGTTACCTCCGCCAGGGAACCCGGCCACGAGAGGCTGTCACAGATATACCACGGCATCATTGAGGTCATCGACGAGTACCAGCCGGAGGCGGCCGCCGTCGAGGAGCTGTTCGGCGGCGTTAACATCAGGACGGCGCTGGCCGTCGGCCAGGCACGGGGCGTCATCGTGCTGGCCTGTTCCGAACGGGGCCTGGAGCCGTTCGATTACACGCCGCTGAGGATCAAGCAGGCGGTAGTGGGCTACGGGCGCGCCAGCAAGGTGCAGGTGCAGCAGATGGTAAAGGCGCTGCTGGGCCTTCCCAAGGTGCCGGCCCCGGACCATGCCGCCGACGCCCTGGGCGTCGCCATATGCCACGCCCATTCCATGAAGACAAGTAATCTAATGAAGGCAGGGACTTAAGGGAGCCACATGATCGCGTCGCTCAGGGGACAGGTCCAGTCAAGGGACAGCGAGGGGATCGTCCTCGATGTGGGCGGCGTCGGCTACCGGCTGGCCATGTCCACCCGCAGCCTTTCCTTCCTGGGCGATTCGCCCGGCGAAATCTTCCTTTACACCTATCTCTACGTTCGCGAGGACATTCTCAGCCTGTACGGCTTCGTCGAGCAGGAAGAGCGCGAGTTCTTCAAGATCCTCAAGGGAGTCTCCGGAGTAGGCCCCAAGGTAGCGCTGGCGGTGCTTTCCGCCTACGCGCCTGATGATCTCCGGCGGGCCGTCATCAACAAGGATGTGGCGCTTTTTCAAAGCATTTCCGGCATCGGCAAGAAGACGGCGGAGCGGCTGGTTCTGGAGCTGAAGGACAAGGTGGGCGAGGTTCCGGCGCCGGTTGGCGCGGGGCCGGCCGGCGAGGGCAGCTATTACCTGGCCCGGGAGGCGCTCATCAGCCTCGGCTACAATTTCACCGAGGCGGAAACGGCCTTGTCCGGATGCGACCCGGCCGGCGATGTGGAGGAACTGGTGAAGGACGCGCTGAAGAAGATAGGAACCAGGTAGATGGACCAGACTGGAACCACATAATGGAGATTGGAATCAGGTAAATGGACCCCCAGGACCGGAACAAGAGTGACGGATATCCCGGCGACGATTTCCGCCTGGCCGACCCTGCCGTGCAGCTGGAGGAAGCGGAGATGGAGGTCTCGCTGCGCCCCCGGCAGTTCGGCGACTTCGTCGGCCAGGAAGGGATCAAGGAACAGCTGAAGATATTCATCGAGGCCGCCCAAGGCCGCCGCGAGGCGCTCGACCACGTGCTGCTGGTGGGGCCGCCGGGGCTGGGGAAGACCACCCTGGCCGGCATCATCGCCAGCGAGATGGGCGTCTCCATCCGCACCACCTCCGGACCGGCGCTGGAGCGCAAGGCCGACATCGCCGCCATCCTCACCAACCTCGAGGAGGGGGACATCCTCTTCATCGACGAGATCCACCGGCTGGGCCGCTCCATCGAGGAAGTGCTCTACCCGGCGATGGAGGACTACCAGCTGGACATCGTCATCGGCCAGGGACCGAGCGCCCGCACCATCCGCCTCGACGTGCCCCCGTTCACGATGGTGGGCGCCACCACCCGCGCCGGACTCATCACCACGCCGCTGAGGGACCGCTTCGGCGTCACCCACCGGCTTGATTATTACAACACGGATGAGTTGTCAAAAATCGCGGCGCGCTCAGCGGCCATCCTGGGCGTCGAGGTTGAGGAGGACGGCCTCCACGAGATCGCCGGCTGCTCCCGCGGCACGCCGCGGGTCTGCAACCGCCTGCTCAAGCGGGTGCGCGACTACGCCCAGGTGAGGCACGACGGCTGCATCACCGATGAGGTCGCCCGGCGGGCGCTGGGCCTGCTCGAGGTCGACAGCGAGGGACTGGACAAGGTCGACCGCGAGATCCTCAGGTTGATAATCGAGAAGTTTGATGGCGGTCCCGTCGGCCTGGGCACCCTGGCGGTGGCGGTAGGTGAGGAGCGCGACACCATCGAGGATGTCTACGAGCCCTACCTGCTCAAGCGCGGCCTGCTGATGCGCACCCCCCGCGGCCGCGTGGTCACGCGCCTGGCTTACGAGCATCTGGCTGTCGATGCGCCTGCGGAGGAAAGAAACGAGAAGCTTTTCTGACGGTTCACGATCTACGCGAAGTAATCCGATGGGACCTCCGCTTCAGTTCGGATTCTGATATCTCCTATCCTGATTTCAAACACAAGTTCAATATTTACAGATTGCTTCTTCCGAGGTAATATAATTTGAAATCCGGTTCTCACTTTCAATCTGAAAAGCAACAGGGTTTTGATAAGCCCATTCCTCTTGAGGGGTCTGTCTTGAAAGGTGGCGGCATGTATCGATGGAAGGTGTCTCTCATCCTCATCATCCTTTCCGCTCTGCTTATTGGGCTTGTCATGGCGCTGCCTATGTCGGCCAAAACCCCCGCCTCCTTTTCCCCTGCCAAAGGTAAGATAGCGTTTGTAGGCAACAAGGGCGGAAACGACGAGATTTTCTCGATTAACTCGGACGGCTCCGGCAGAACGCAGCTTACCCATGATGCGGTAAACAACAATCTGCCCAAGTATTCACTCAACGGTGACAAGATTGCTTTCGTAAAAAATACCGATGGCAACGACGAAATCTATGTGATGAAATCAGACGGTTCGGGCGAGACCCGGATCACCAACAATCCGGCTCGCGACTATGATCCTGTTTTTTCACCCGATGGCAGTAAGATTGGTTTCACAAGCAACCGGGACGGCAATGAAGAGATCTATATAATGAATGCGGATGGTAGTGGCCAGGTCCGGCTTACCAACACTCCAGCGCACGACTGCTATCCGACCTTTTCGCCTGACGGCAGCAGGATAGCTTTTAATAGCAACCAGACCGGCGATTACGAGATTTTTATAATGGACGTCGATGGTAGAAACAAAATCGACCTTACCAACAATCCGGCACAGGACACCTGTCCTTCCTTTTCCCCTGACGGCAGCAAGATTGCCTTTGTCAGCCAACGGGATGGCGACCCGGAAATCTATATAATGAATGCGGATGGTAGTGGCCAGACCAACTTGACCTGCAATCCGAGAGCGGACTCGTGGCCTTCTTTCTCCCCCGACGGCGGCAAGATAGTCTTTCAGAGCAACCGTAATGGCGACTTCGCGATTTTCACTATGAACGTTGATGGTTCCAGCCAGACCCGGCTAACGGACTCCGCTGAATGTAGTCAAACTCCGAACTGGCAGCCTCTGCCAATCCGGTTCTAGTACTACTTCAACGAGGTGTTGGGGACGGCGCTGGACTGACGGCAGCTGCGGCCAGCTCCATGTCAGCTCCAGCTCGCCTGGAAATCCGCCGGCACCACCTGCACCCACGTTTGACCGACATTCAGAGCTATGGGACGGTTCTGGGCGTCGTAGTAGGTGGTGGGCGCATCGCGGGCGGTCCGCTGCCAGGTGCCGCTGACGACCTGGCCGTCCCGGAACACCAGCACCTTGCCGGAGCCGGTCAGCTGGAAGCTGAGCCCGTAATTGTTGCTGTCTTCCTTGATGTTTGTTTGCGTCACCTGCACGTACTGGATGATCACGTTCTTGGCCTCGATCTGCTTCCCGTTCAGCGTGTCGATGTGCGGTTTGCCGCCGATGAACCGGAGCCAGGCGTTGGCGCCGGGGTCATACTGGTAGCTCACGTCCGCGTACGGCGAGTAGGGGACGGAGATGGACTTGAGCGCCGCTCCCGCGGCCGGGGGCGAGTCGCCCTTGAAGGTCGGACCCCCGTTCACGTCTGCTTCCGTGGACAGCCCGGCCGCGGCCGCCGCCTGCCTGATGCCGTCGGTGCTGGTCATCAGGTTGTCGGGGGCGTAGCGGTCGTGGACGCGCCAGTAAACATCCGGAGCGCGGGCGTCATCGATGTTGGGAACATAATCGGAAGCAGCGGAGAGCTCGGCGGCGGTGCCCTGGCTGGCGCCCGAATTGGAAAGCAGCGCCTGGTACTCCGGCACCAGCTCCAGGTCGATCAGGCGGGCGCTGCGGACCGGCCCCACGGTGTCGGCGTCGTGGCAGGCGAACACTGCCGAGAACCGCGTGATCTCGCCCTCGGCCATGTATTCGTAGACGATGTCGGCCTGGCTGAGGCCCGACTGGTTGCGGGCAGCCGGCGCATTGTCGATCTGGACGACGATAGGGCGTTTCTGTGTGTCCGCCTTGGTGGCCGCTTCAGAGCCGTCCAGCGGACAGTTGTATTTTGGTGGCGGTGGTGGTGGCGCCGGCGGAGGCGTCGTGGGCTTCGTCGCCACGGCCTGTTTGGGCGGAGCGGTCTGCCGGGAAGCGGCAATGGCCCAGCCGACGAAACCCAGCGCGATGATGAGGGCGCCGACCAGGCCGATCGTGATCCACCTGTTTTTTGAAGAATTGGGACTTTGCCTGTAGTTCATGGGGGAGGCTCTCGAAACCAGTAGAGAGTAGCGGAACCAACGGTGAAAGTCAAAAAGGGGTCTGTTAGACTTTTCCTGAAACTGCCATGCTCGACTTAAAAACGGGGGCGGTCATGAAACTGCTTCTTCACATCTGCTGCGCTCCCTGCTCTTCCGCGGCCGTGGAGGCCTGGCGGCCGGAAGCGGCCCAAGTGACAGGCGTCTTTTTCAACCCCAACATCCATCCCTTCAGCGAGCATCAGCGCCGGTATGAAACTCTCCTGGATTACGCCGGCAGGATCGCCCTGCCGCTGACCGGCGAGCCGTATTACGATGTGACCGCCTGGCTGCGCATGGTCGCCGGCCGCGACGAGAAAGGCGTCCGCTGCCGGCCCTGCATTTCCCAGCGTCTGCTTCACACTGCCGAGCTGGCGGCCGCCACCGGTTTTGACGCATTCAGCACCACGCTGCTGATCAGCCCTTACCAGGAGCACGAGATCATCCAGGAGGAAGGGGAGCGGGCCGCAGCCGCCGCCGGCACCACGTTCGAGTACCGTGACCTCCGGCCTCTGTTCCGCCGCAGCCTGGAGCTTTCCCGGA
>JAJYIN010000003.1 GCA_021790075.1 Actinomycetes bacterium
CCGGCTCTGGGTGCGGCGGTGGTTGACCTCAGATACCATATTCCTGTGGGCACGCAGTCCTGGCATGCCGGCATCCAGGCAACCGCCATGGACAGCTGCGGCGTTTCCTACGACTATCCGTAAGCCAGCCCGGCCTTACATAGCAACGAACGAAGTCGGTCCCGCGAAATCGACCCGGCTCCAGCTTGGCGATCTGACCCCGGGGGAATCGCTGCCGTTTACGGCCTTCGAAGTCTAGCTCCCATGGGGGCGCCGGGGCGAAACTGGTGCCGCCGCCACCGCCCGGTCCCGGTGACATCTATTCCGTCAGCACCCATGAACACATCAGGGTGGATGAAACTCCCAGCAGCATGAGCGTCACAGCCGTCGATGCGGCCGGCAACACCCTGGAGGCATTCACCCTCACCGCGCCGCCGCGGCTGAGCCTTGCCGCTGACCGCACTTACTGGTCCTGCTACAGTGATTACCTCATCCGGAGGCTGTCAGTAGACTACCGGGTCGTCAACGGCAGCTACCCTGTCCACGACCTCACCATTGTCGCCACCCGCGCCAGCCACGGCGTCAGCGTCCTTGACGGCGGGCCGGTGCCCCTCGGCAGCCTGGAGCCCGGCGGCAGAGCTTCCTTCACCGTCCTTTATTTCGTGCCGGAACAGGTTTCCCGGTTCTGGTCAATTTCTTACGCCACCTGCCGCGGCGCCGGTGGCAACCTCTTCAACGTTCCGGCGCCGGCGCCCGCCGGCTGAACAGGGTACGAGTTTATTCCCTTGCCAGTCCCGCTCCGCTCGCATATCCTGTAACCGATTCCAAGACTGGAGCTTCCATGGAAGAGAACCAGACTCCCAAATCCGCTGGGGACAGGGGATCCTCTCCGGATCAGCGGGCCGTCTCCCGGGAAGAAAGCCGCGACAGCGTCAGGGATGCCTATTCCAGGGCGGCGGAATCCCCTGGAGGTGAACACCCGTTCCCGGTAGGCCGCGGCTTCGCTCAGAGCATCGGCTACCCCGTGGAGCTGCTGGCGTGGCTGCCGGCTGTTGCCAGCGAGGCCTTCGCGGGAGTGTCAAACCTGCCGGTCCTGGTCCCGGTCGAGGAAGGACAGACCGTCGTGGACATCGGCTGCGGCAGCGGTCTCGACGCCCTCATCGCCTCACTCAAGACCGGTACTCACGGCCGGGTCATCGGCATCGATTTCAGCGAGTCCATGCTGAACCGCGCCCGCGAGGCGGCAAGGGAAGCTGGCATCGCCAACATCGAATTCCTCCGGGAGGACGCCGAGAACCTCCCCTTACAGGACGCCTCGGTCGACGTCGCGATGGCAAATGGCATCTTTAACCCCAATCCCCGCCGGGACCGCATCTTCGCCGAGATTGCCCGCGTGCTGAAGGCCGGCGGTCCGGTCTACGCCGCCGAGATCGTTCTCGGGGATGGGCGGTCTGAAAAAGAGCGCCAGGAGGCCGGCGACTGGTCAAACGGGGTCGCCGGCGCCAAAGAGGAGAGCGCCTTCCTGGATGAATTCCAGGCCGCCGGCTTCAGAGAAATAACAGTTCTGAGGAAGCTGCGCAACGAGCGCACGGAGAGCGGCGCGGTATACGTCGTCGAGGTGAAGGCGGAGAAGTAGGCTATTCCTCGTCGCCGGCCCAGGGACGGCCCAGCAGTTTGCGCACCACCTTGGGGTCGACCAGCCTGATCGGTTCCAGCCCCCACATCTCGCGGAAGGTATTGACCTCGTCTACGGGGTAGACGTACCCGATGCGGCAGACGCTGTCGAAGGCGCGCTTGTAGCGGACCGGCGCCGGCTCCTGGCGCCGTTTTTCCATCATGACTTCGTAGACGTCGATGTCCTCAGGGCAGATTTCCACGCATTTCCAGCAGTTGGAGCAGTTCCAGGCGCCGGTTTCGGAGTCGCCGCTGAGGATGGTCGTGATCGACTCGCCGCCGGCTCTGGCCACCATGCAGTATTGCTGGCAGAGGCGGCACTGGCTGCACTTGTCGGTTTCCATCAGACCAGCTCCAGTCCCAGTTCCCTGCAGGAGACATCCAGCACCTGTCCCAGCACCTGGGGCAGGAACATGATCGGCAGGGATATCTCCGGATGAGCTTCCTGAATCTTGTGACGAAAACGGTCCAGCAGCATGTAGCAGTTGCCGCAGGAAACAACCAGGGCGTCAGCGCCCGCCTCGATGGCCGACCGCATCTTGGCCGCGGCCGCATCCAGCGCCAGCTTTTCGTTCACCATCAGCAGGGTGGCGCCGCAGCATTCATATTCCAGTTCGTAATCAACCACCTGGACTCCGGCCGCCTCCAGCACTTTCCGCATCTTCTGGGGGCGCCAGGGATCATCGAACTGCGCCACGGAACTCGGCCGGATGACGTTGCACGGGTGCGACAGCGCCACCCGGTAATCAAGGCTCTTCCTTTCCATCTTCTCTATCAGGCTCCGCTTCTCGTCGAGGACCTCGATCAGGTGGTTGACCCTGACCGTGCCGTTGTAGTGTGCTCCGGCCTCGGCCAGCCGCTCGTTGACCTTTTCCAACAGTGCCGCATCGCCCTTGAGCTTCTTGTTGGCCTGCTTCAGGGTGCGGGTGCAACTGCCGCAGAGAGTGACGATGTCCATTCTCCGGGACTCCGCCAGCCCCAGATTGTAGGCGTCCAGGTTGATCCAGTCATCGGACATAGAGGGAACTACCGAAGAGGAGCAGCAGGAGAAGTCGTCCATGTCAACCAGCTCCATCCCCAGCCGCCGCATCACCGCCTTGGCCGCCAGCTCGTAATCCTGGAAGCAAGCAAGCACGAGGCAGCCCGGGAACAGCAGCCGTTTTTCTATTTCATTCATTTTCTTCTATTTCTCCCAGCGCCTGCAGTACGATCTCCGAGATATCCATCACTCTGGGTTTGGTTTCGGACTTTAGCGCCGCTCCCTTGATAACGCGTTTGCACTGCTGGCAGGCCGTGATGATGGTGCCCACGTTGATCTCCGCCGCCTCGTCGATGAGGTCGGTTGACACGTGTGCCGACAGGTCGGGGTCGAGGATCTCGATGTCGCCGCCGCCGCCGCAGCAGAGGGCCATTTCCCGGTTGTCGGGGAACTCCTTATGCCGCAGGCCCGGCACGGCCGCGATCACGTCGCGCGGCTCCTCGTAGATGCCGGAATTGCGGCCCAGGTCGCAGGGGTCGTGATAGACGCCATCGATGTCAACGCTCTCCTTCAGGGCAAGCCTGCCTTCATCGATGAGCCGCTTGAGATACTGCGTGTGATGCAGCATCTCCACGCCGTCGATGTCGTATTCGTGCTTGAAGGTGTGGAAGCAGGACGGACAGGAGAACACCATCGTCCTCGCCCCCACCTTCCTGATTGCCTCGGTGTTGTGCTCGATCAGCTCCTTGATTTCGCTCCTCATGCCGCCTACGATCAGCGGGTAACCGCAGCACCATTCCTCCTCGCCCATGATGGTGAAGTCGACGCCGGCGCGGTCCAGTACCTCGACGAAGGCGCCGGGGATGTCCTGCACCGCCGGGGAGAAAGACGCCATGCAGCCCACGAAGTAGATGACGTCCGCATGCTCCCTCTGGTAGAGGTCTTCCGGCGGCTCGGGCAGGAAGTCAACCCACATGGAGCGGTCCGCATTGGGGAAATTGGCGACGTTCTTCTCGGTCTTGATCGCTTCGATCACCGGGTCCATCTTCTTGGAGTAGCGGCCTGTGGCGTAGAGATTCTCACGGTTGGTGAGGCCAATCTCCCGCGTGTTGATATGCGCTGGGCAAACCTCGCGGCAGCGGCCGCAGAGCAGGCAGTTGAACACCTCGAACTGGAAGTCCTGCTGCTCCTCCTGGCTGGGCGTCTTGCCGCCGAGCAGCCGCGAGGGGCCGTATTTGCCCCTGATCTCATCCTTGAGGTGCTTGTGCACGCCGGCATAAGAGTAGTAGAGGCGCAGGTCCGGATTTTCCTGCGAGGCGGTGGTCACCTGGCAGGCGTCGGCGCACATCTGGCACTTCATGCAGGCGTCCAGCTCGATCAGCTGCCGCATGTTGAAGGGGATCGTCGACGGCTTGCCTTCCAGCGCCCGCGGATTGTGCGGCACCGCGTTGATCATGATGTTAAGTGGTGTCATGAAGATATGCCACAGCTTCTGGCTGAAGGGAATCGACGCGAACAGCGTCATCAGCATCAGGGACGACAGCACCCACATCGCATAAGTGTAGGAATGCCAGTCAAGCGGCAGCAACGACAGGGGCTTGGAAATCGTCCAGGCCACGAACCAGTAAGCGCCGGTATGATTAGGCACGTTGTAAGCCAGCAGCGAAATCGATTCCGCCAGGAACCGGAACACGAACCAGCCGCCCAGCAGCATCACCGCGACGATCTCGAACGGGGTCGTCTTGATGGGGAAAGTCTTGCGGACGAAGCGCCGGTAAATGGCGATGCCCTCGCCGAGCAGCACCATGCCGGCAAACAGGTCGTTGAGAAAAGCCAGCAGGGCGTCGACGCGGGTAAAGGCGACCACGTGCTGGCCCACTTCCTGGATAAAGTAGTAGTCGCAGAACGGCGAGATGAAGAAATTCCAGAGGTGGTTGCCGCCGGTGACCGCGGTGACACCCGGCACGAAATTGGCGGACTTGATCTCGTTGACCGTGATCACGCCCACGTAGCCAACGATGATCAGCACCTTCATCAGCCAGCGGAGCTTGTCCTGGTTCCACAAGCGTTTCTGGAAGAACACGTCCACCACGAAAGCTTTCAGCAGCGTGCCTATCTGCCGTGAGAAGACGGCGCGGAAGAATCCCTTGATCCCCTCGCCGGCGGAAAACCGCCCCCGGAACCAGATGCTGATGTCCCAAACGATCCCGATGACGAGGACGACGGCGCCGGCGAAGAAAAACCAGGAGAAAAGCGGCAAATTCATGTTTTACTCTCCCATTTCCATTTTGATTTTGGCAATATCTTCCATATTTGGTGTAAACGGATAGCTGCGGATGTCACCCGGAGGGCCGTCGCCGTAAGGCCGGGTGCAGGCCGCCAGCTTGTCCTTGCCCGGGCAGCCGCTGGTCATGAAGGGGATGCCCGACTGGACCACGATCTCGACCTCGGATGAGTCGACGCCGTAACCGCGAATGCGGCCGGACCCATCGAACTCGATGGCGTCAAAACGGGTATGGCCATTTGTGATCAGGTAGCTGGCCAGCTGCATCCGCCGGTACTGGCCCGCGTCGCAGGGATCGCGCCCCTCGAGAGCCGATCCTTCCTCAGGGTAGAAGGAAAAAAGGTGGACATTGGCGCCCAGGTCGTGGACCCGCTGCATGGTGGCCGCCATCTCCGCCTCCGTCTCGCCCAGCCCCACGATCAGGTGGCAGCCAGCCTTCCTCTTGCCAAAGATCCCGACGGCCTCGCCCAGACATTCCCAGTAGCGGTCCCATTTGTGCGGCCCCTTCACCCCACGGCCCCGAAACTTGTCAAAAAGGTCTTCGGTGGCGGCGTCGATGGCGACGCTGCCGATCTCGACCCCGGCCTCCCTGAGCGCGGCGATGGAGTCGCGGTCGAGGATGGTGGGAGCCATCAGCACCGAGACCGCCTTGCCCAGCGGGCGCAGGCGCTCGGCGACCTCAACGGTGTCGGCCACGGCCTTGCGGTTGGTGACCATGGAGATGCACACACGATCAATCTGGTCCGGCCGGGCCGCCGTCCTTTCCAGAATCTCTTCCGTGGGGAACGTGGGCCATTCCACCCGGATGAAACTCTTCTCGCTGAAGCGGCCGTCCCGCTGCCGCTGCAGGCCGCAGTAAGCGCAGCTGCCGGCGCACCCGCTTTCATACGTGAGGAGCAGGTTGATGCAGCAGAGCTTGGCTCCCCGGTAAAAGATCCCCGGCCGCAGGCCCAGGGTCATGGCCGCCGCCAGGCTCATCTGCAGGTAGGCGGGGCTGTCCGTCTTTGCGTCCCCGGCCGGGGACCGTTCGATCTTGGTGATATCAGTGTTCATAATACTCCTCAAAGGCGATCCAGCTTTTTTCCAGCGCCCGGCTGAGGGCGCGGGCGTCTCCCTGCCAGTATGGTTCCAGCGCCCGCCGGCGCGCCACCGCCAGGTCCAGGGAATCACCCAGGAAAAGGCGGCAGTTTTCCTCATATTCGGCCAGGGGCTCCGGATCACGCGTGGCCGCCGCCCGGGCCGCCGCCTCTCCGGCGAGGCCGCCGGCAAAAAAGGCGTTGGGCACACCGGCGCCGGTGACCGGATGGCACTGGCCCGCCGCGTCGCCCGCCAGGATGATGTTGCCCCGGCGCAGCCGTGACTGGCCGCCGACGGGGATCATCCCCCCGGTCCGTGACAGGGGCTCGATACCGGCGATAACGCCGCCGTCCAGCAGTTCCCGGGTGAAATTTTTCATGGCCGTTTCCGGCGGGGTGCCGAGCTTCATCTCAACCCCGATGCCGACATTGGCAGTCTCTCCCTTGGGAAAGACCCAGCCATAGCCGCCGGGTATTCCCCGTCGGAAAAAGATCTCGGTGCTGTCGAGCCTGCGGCTCAGCGGGAGTGAATACTGCCGGGCCTGGACAAAGCGGTTGGGCGCCAGGCCCATCCATTGCCTTACCGTCGAGGAGGGACCATCCGCCCCGATGAGGACGCCCGGCAGGATCTCCAAAGCTTCCCCGGCCCGCCGGGCGCTGACCACGCGGCCGTCATACCCGGCTGCTTTCACCCCCCGCATCAGTTCCGCTCCTGCTTCTCCGGCCAGCCGCGCCAGGTGCCGGTCGAAGCGGTCCCGGTGGCAGATGATGCCCCGGAAGGAGGACTCGGTAACCTGGCCGTCAGGCAGATGCGTCCGCATCAGGTTTACGCTCTGGGCCACGGCGTCCGCCTCGATGCCGACCTGCCGGGCCAGGGGAAAGGGGATGTATTCGGCGCACTGCACCGGCGTACCGACTTCTTTCTTCCTCTCCAGCATGATCACGCGCGCCCCCTCACGGGCGGCTGCCAGCGCCGCGGCGCTGCCGGCGGGGCCGGCGCCGATCACGAGCACATCACATTCGAGCAACGCGGGCCTCCCTGATATTTCTGAGCACCGTCTCCAGCAGGCCCAGCTTCAGTTCCGTCTGGTTCTCGAAGTGGCCGTTGTAAGCCTCCTCCTCGCTGCCCAGCTCGTAACAGGTGTCTTTTTCGATGTCAATGAGCGCCGCCGGGATTCCCACTTCCCGGAAGGTCAGCTGGTGCTTGACGAAAAACGCCTCGCAGCAGCAGCCGATGTAGGATTTGACGCCGCTTTCCCGGCACGCCCAAAGGGTGTCGCGCAGGTGCTCATAGTTATGGATGGTGATCACCTTGAGCCCCATCTCTTCAGCCATCTGGTAGGCATCGCCGATGCTGCACTTGCCGCACTGGTCGCAGCCGTCGACTTCACGGTAGTCACAATCGACCAGCTTGGCGCAATAAGGCAGCAGCAGCAGTGAGCACACGTCTACCGCTTCCTCAAAGGAGCCATTGACGGTGAAGACACTGTTGGCCTCCTTAAGGCCGATGCCGTAACGCACCAGGTCAGTCTTGCTGATGGCCGCGCCCACGGCGGCGGCAAAATCAGCCGCAGTGAGTCCGCCCAGGTCGGGCTGCTTCTCTTCCAGGAAGCCGCGAATGATCCCCTCCACCTCGTCCAGCGGCACGTTCTTGAGCGCCGCCTCCAGGTCGAAGACCGTCCGCCGCGGGTTGACGAAGAAGTCGCCCGTGATGAGGGCGTATTTCAGGCGCCGGCGCCGCGAATCGATGCTGACCGCCGTGCGGATGAGGCCGCCGTCCACCTTGAGGGCCGACCTCAGTATCAGATGCTCCTCCGGGGGCTCCTCGATCAGGTTGATCCAGCTGTCCTGGCGGTATTCCTGTTCGAACTCCGCCATAAAACTCTTTTCCTCCGCGGTCATGCCGCCATCCGTGAAGGTAACCCCCAGGGTGCTCTCAAACCCCGCCCTGAGGGCGTCTTTTATCTCTTCGATGGAAGGCAGGCGGCCCATCTCCTCCCGGAGCGACGTGACCCTTTCCCGGGCCGACTCCAGCCCCTTGGCAGTCAGCTTTTCGGTGGGGATGCGCAGCACCTTGATCATGCTTTCCACGTCGAGGTCCACCAGCAGGGTCCCCTGGAACAGCATGGCGTCGCCGTCGAAGACGCCGCCGGTCCCCGAGATCTTGCGGCCGCCCACCTCGATGTCGTTCCTGGGCCTGAATTCAGCCTCGATGCCCAGCAGTCCCAGCCCCGCGATGACGCCGGCCGAGATCCGCCGGCTCATCTCGTCCACGCGGAAACCAAAATCCTTCTTGTCGGCAATGATCTCCCAGCCCAGATGGGGTTCGTCGAAATAGAGGGCGCCGCCGCCGGTGATGCGGCGCTGGATCTCGATGCCATGCTGCCGGCAGAATTCCTGCCGCACTTCCTGGCCGACACTCTGGAAATAACCCACCAGGGCCGCAGCCGGAGAATATTGCAGGAAGTGAAGCGTGTTCCGGGTAAGGTCCAGGCTCCTCGCCTTCAGCAAGGCCGAATCGATGGCGATGTTCCCCACCGCCGTTTCGGGCCCGGTATCCAAGAGCCGCCAGTTATTCATAATCGACATCCCGCAAATCTACTGATATATCAGAGAACAGCATTGCTCGGAAAAGACCGCCTCCAGCCCCAGTTCGCGGGCCAGTTCAACGATGCCCTCGGCCGGGTAGGCAATGCCGTTGAGGCCCGCCTTGATGGCCATGGCATCGGTTATCACCTTGTGGTCGCCAAGGGGGCGGGCACACCCCAGGAGGATGGGCACTGTGGGGAACAACTGCCGTGCCTCTTTAAAAATTGTACCAATTTCCTCGTGTTTTGGGGGAGCGACCGCCTGCATGGGCGTTCCCGGCTGCGAAGTCAGGACCACCAGGACCAGGGAAGTCACCGGGTGGCGCGCAATCATCGCCAGCGCTTCGCGCTCGCCCTTGATCTCGCCGAAGTGGAGCCCGATGACCACATGCGGCGCCGTCTTGACGCCGCTATCACAGAGAAGCTCCAGCGATCGCTCGAAATCCCCGACGCCGGTGTTCAGGTGGTAGACATTCCGGATGGTCTCGCTGTCGCCGATGATGTCGATCATGGCCATGTCGGTGCCGGCCGCGGCCAGCCCCCGGGCCAGCTCCTCGTCCACCAGGCCGGTATGCACGGCAATCGTGAAGCCGAGCCGTTTCAGCTCGGCAATCGTGTCAACATACCCGTGCAGGGGGACGGTGCCGTCAGCCAGCGACCCGCCGCTGATCAGCAGGCCCTCGCCGCCGTTCTCCCTGATCCGCTGCCCGAGTTCGAGCAGTTGGCCGGGGGACCGGGCCTCGTACATGGTCTTTAGTATCTTCGCCCGGCAGTGCTCACACTTCAGCCGGCAGGAGTCCCCGGTGATCGAGACAGGAACAAAGAAGGGGCGGGAGCTGTTCTTGAAACCGCTGGTTTCGTAGTGCTTGATGGAAGGCGCGTAGAAGTGGAACTGATTCCCAAAGTGCGCCCTGGCGCTCTCCCACCCCTCTTTGAATTCTTCCGGGATCGCCGGCTCCAGGTCTGCCAGAAGTTCATCGGGCAGGCTCTGCCGCCAGTCTAGTCGCAATTTAACAAGTCTTTCTTTTTGAATTCATCGAGCTCGGCCTCCATCCATTCGCGAATGCCCGCTTCACCGTGGGGCAGGTCCGCCAGGTCCTCATCCAGGTTCGACGGCTCCACTAAGACGATCCAGTTGCCGTAGTTGTCGTCGTTGACCAGAGACGGGTTGGAGACGACCTCGTCATTTACTTCCAGTATCTTGCCGGAGACCGGCGACCTCATGGGACCGATGAACTTGCCGCTTTCCACATTCCCAAAGGCATGGTCCTTGCGAATCGCCCTGCCGGCGGGGAATGTCCGCATCTGCGCCAGCGTGCCGGCGGCCCACTGGCCAAACGCGTCCAGTCCCATCCTTACATGATCCCCTTCCACCTTTGCCCATACATGGTCTTTCTTGTGGTAATAGAAATCATCGGGAAGATCCCAACGACACTCATCTTTGGTGCCTGCAGAAATCACAGCCATATCATCAGCTCCTGTCTCTTATGTGTTGCTATTTCTTGATGTAGAAGTGCCAGTACTGGTCATTCTCGTCCCGGGCCACCTCGTACTGCCAGCCGGCCCGCTCGCAAAGCGTCGGCAGGCTTTCCTTGATTGCCGGTTCGTAGTCCACCCAGAAATCGAGGACCTCGCCCTCGTTCATGTCCTTGACGGCCCGTTTGGCCATCAGGTTCGGGTACGGACAATGCTGCCCGCGGCAATCCTCGGTCTTGGCCGGGGTTTCGTCTTTAAGCGACATTTGCTCTTTCCTCTCACGCGAAGTTCACTACTTTGTTGTCCACAATGAGGTCAACGAGCTCGTCGTAGTCGATTATCCTGGCATCTCCCACCCGGGAACCGACGCCGCGCTTCTCCACGTCTTCCTTGACGGCGTAGACCTCGCCGGCGCCGCTGGCGTCCACGTAGACGCCGTCCTCGATCAGGACTACCTTTGCCTCGCTGTCCCTCTTCGCCATTTCCAGTCCTTCCTTGGCGAACGGTAAGTTAATCAGATACAGTGCCATTTTTCTTCACCTCAAAAGTCGAATACTATGTCATTGTCCGCGATCAGCTTCGCTACCTCGTCCCGGGCGACGACCTTGAACATGTCGTCCAGTTCGTCCTCGGAGATACCCCTCTCGTCGAGGGATTCCTTCACCACGAGATAATCCGTTTCGCTGATATCGGCGATGGTCTTGACGTACCCCGCGGATTCCGCCTTGTCCGAACCCTTGAGGGCGTAGTAAGCGCCTTCGCCCAGGTAGACACAGGTTACCTTGTGCTCGTCCAGGCCGCTCATCATTCCCACCACGGCCCGCAGGCCTTCGGTGTACTGAATGGAACCGAAGGGGGCCCGTATGAACAGGAACAGAATTTTCTTTTCCATTTTATTTCACACCCTTTTCCTAGAGAGTAACGACTCGATCGGCTTCGCCGACAAAGGCGGCCCAGTCGGGGATCCCGCCTACCTTGATGCCTTCGTAGAAGAACTGGCCGTCCTGCTGGCCGCGGGCGTTTACGCAGATGCCACAGCAGACTATCTTGGCGCCGGCTTCGACCAGCTCCTTGTAGTAATCGCCGGGCACCTTTTCCCAGTCGGCGAACTTCTGGGTGCTGAGGCCGTTGTAGATCCCGTCCAGATAACAGAAGAAGGACACGCTGTGACCTTTCTTCAGGGCTGCCCCCGCGATCTTGGCGGCGGTCGCCCATTTTTCCGTCTGGAACGGCCCTTCCGTGAGCAAGAAGTTTATGTTAGCCATTTTCCTTCCTCTTTTCGTGATTCCTGTTACGATTGCTTGGGCGGAAACCGCGCTGGTCGCGAGGCTGCCGCTGCTTTAAACAGATTTCGTGCCCCTACCTTCGATTTCTCAGTAGACACCACCTCCAATCGGACAAATGCAGGGACAAACCTTTCATTTGCATCAATTGTTACATTACCATTAACAATTATGCCCGACAGAAACTAAATCCAATCGCTGCTAATGTTATGCAACATTTAGAATCTATCTTAAAGGGATGTCCTGGGATAACCTTTTGAGATAGATTCTAAGCACGATGCTGTTCAGGCAAGAGTTGTCGGTCGATACTGACCAATGCATTAGTTCTTATCATAAAAACTGAAGAATTACGATCTGAGATATCGTATATTTTATTAGGATATGTTAAGAATCATATTTCATTCCGCCACCGGCATATCCTTCACAAAATCCTTATCCTTCTAAAGCCTATCATTCTAATCCGAAATGTTTCTTTACTGCCACCGCGACGTTTTTTCCCACGCACAATCGGCCATCCCGCCCTCCCCGGAACCCCCGTCAGGCTGAATGACCGCAACCGGTTTTTCACTATTGAAATCTAGTCTTTCTTCCTATTATGGAAACCCCAGGCAATCACCTCCAAGATAAAGGCCCCCCAAATTAACCATGTCCGGTTATTTTCCCATTAATCGTTATGACTACCGGCTCCCCCCGGCGCCGGACGGCTTTCTGCTCCGGTAGCCAACCGGAGCATGATGCAGGGCGAACTTGACCCAGACCGTGGGAAGGGACTTTGGGGACAATGGCTCGCCACTTACAACCATGCGCAGCAATCTTCGTGCCAACTTTTCGTCGAGCAAGTATTTTCCCGGCCCCGGAAACTAAAGAGGGCGCAAATCAGCGAAAATATACGGAGAAACCAGAGGGCGACACACCTGAAGTGAGATGGATAGGGCACGGGACGGCCGGCCTGAACGTGCCGGCGGTGCGTCATCTGCTACGCAACTGTGGCATATGCCACACCATGCCGTTCAGCGTCGGCGCGGAAAAAAGCGGCTCTATCGCGGCCCTTCGTCTGTTACGTGGTCGAGCCCGTATTTTTCCAGGCGGTATAACAGGGTGTGACGGCTGATCCCCAACAGTGCGGCAGCCCTGGTCTTGTTGCCGGCGGTTCGATTAAGCGCCTGGCCGATCAATTCCTTTTCCACATTCTCGAGCATTACGCCCTCCGCCGGCAGCGTGAAGTCCGTCCGGTCCTGGTTGTTCCCGGAATGGATCTCCGCCGGCAGATCCTCCGGGCCGATCATCAGGCCGGCGCTGAGGATAACGGCCCGCTCCAGGGTATTCTGCAGTTCGCGCACGTTGCCTGGCCAGCGGTAATTCTCCAGCAGGCGCAGGGCGCCGGCCGACAGTTCTTTCCGCGGCAGGAATTTGTTGAGGAAATGGGTCGCCAGCATACCGATGTCACTGCGGCGGTCCCTCAAGGGTGGCATGGTGATGGGGATCACGTTGAGCCGGTAGTAGAGATCCTCGCGAAACCGGTCTTCCCTGATCATTTGATTCAAGTCACGATTTGTGGCACAGATCAGGCGGACGTCCACGGAGATGCTCTTGCTGCCGCCCAGGCGCTCAAAGGTCATGTTTTCCAGCACCCGTAAGAGTTTGACCTGAACCGCCGGGGAGATGTCGCCGATCTCGTCCAGGAAGAGGCTGCCACCGTCGGCGAGTTCGAAGCGTCCGGGTTTGGAACCGTTGGCGCCTGTGAAGGCCCCCTTCTCGTAACCGAAAAGTTCGCTTTCCAGCAGCGTTTCCGGCAGGGCGGCGCAACTGAGCTCGATGAACGTACCGCCGGCGCGGGGGCTGCCTTCATGTATGGCTTTGGCGATGAGCTCCTTGCCCGTGCCGCTCTCACCGTAGATCATCACGGTCGCGTTCGATGCGGCCACCTGTTTCACGGTGGCCATGATCTTGTGCATCTGCTTGCTCTCGCCGACGATGCCGGAGGCATGCCCCCGCTCGAGTTCGCCGCGCAGGAAATCGACCTGCCGCTCCAGCCGCTTCAGCTTGAGAGCCTTGTCCACCGCCAGTTTCAATTCATCGACATCAAAAGGTTTGGTGAGATAATCGGAAGCGCCGGCCTTCATGGCGGCGACGGCGTCGCCGACATTGCCGTGGGCGGTCAACATCACCACCGGCATCTCCGGCTGCCGGTTCTTGATCTCCTTGAGTGTCGACAGCCCGTCCATTCCCGGCATGCGCTGATCGAGAAGCACCATGTCGGGAGCTGATTCATCGATGGCAGCCAGGGCCGCCATGCCGGATGAAGCCTCGTGCACCTCGTGGCCGGCCCCTTTCAGCGCCCTTCCCACCACGAACCGCATGTTTTTTTCGTCGTCGACCACCAGTATGGAACTTGTCACATCCGCGCTCCTTGCGGTCTTTTCCCTGCGGGGCCGGCGCCCCTCCGGCCGTTTGCTTTCTTCACGACGGGACCACACTCACCGTTTCCACCGATCGGCAGGCCGACGATGAAGGTGGCGCCGCGGCCGGGTTCGCTGTCCACGGTAATAAAGCCGTTATGGGCATCGACGATCCGATGCACGATGGATAACCCCAACCCGCTCCCTTCGGCGCGGGTCGTATGGAAGGGGTCGAATATCCGTTGCTGCTCCTCCGCGCTGATGCCGGTTCCGGTGTCGGAAAAGGCCAGGCGCAGGAAATCCTGGGCTGCCGCCGCTTCGATGCTAAGCCGGCCGCCATGGGGCATGGCCTGGATGGCATTGGAGATGAGGTTTATAAATACCTGCTTCAACCTGTCCTGGTCGGCCCAGACCCGAGGCAGCTCGCCGGAGATTCTGGTAACGATTTCAACCCGCTGCTGCCGGGCAAACTGATTGGTCAGCAGCACCACTTCCTCGATCAACCTCAGGGGCTCGACCGCTCCGAACTGTGAATCGGACGGACGGCCGAAGTCAAGCAGTGCGTTGACGACAGAGTCGATCCGGTCTATTTCCTGAAGCATCATCTGGGTCATATCAGCGGTCGCGCACTCACCGGTCATCTCCTGGTCGAGCATCTGCACGCTGGCCCGGATAACCCCGAGAGGATTTCTTACCTCATGGGCGACCCCGGCCACCAGTTCCCCCAGGCCCGTCAGTTTCTCCGCCCTTCTCAGCTGATCCGCGAGGTCCCTCACCTCGGTGAGGTCCTCGAGGGTGACGACTGCCCCCGCGGTCCTGCCCTGGCTGCGGTGGGGCGACATCCGCACGGCCACCGTCAGCGTCCGGCCGGCCGCCTCGATCTTGGTTTCCATCATGGCCCGGGTCTGCGCGTCGGCCAGAATCAGGCTGATCGATTCGAGCAGGTCATCATACCCCTCAAAGATCCGGGAGAATGGCTGGGCGATGATGTCTTCCTCCTTGAGGGAGAGCAGCAGGCGGGCCGCCGGGTTGGCGGTCACCACAGTGCCGCGGCGATCCGTGGAAATGACGCCGCTGCTGATGCTGTTGAGGATGCTTTCCGTATACGTCTGCATGCGGCGGATTGCTGTCTCCCGTTCCTCGATCTTCTTGTTGAGCTTCAGCACCTCCTGGATGCGCTGGGTCTGGCGGCGGCGGGAGTCGACGACCAGGCCGGTGGTCAGACCCACCACGTTGTAAAGGATGGTGTCGAAAAGGTTATCCATACCTTCGGGACCAATGAATCCACCCATGGATTGGGATACGTGAGGGATGAACACCACGGTGGTGGCGATTGAAGCTATCAGTCCCCCCTTGGCGCCAAAGCGGAGGGCTGAATAAAGGATGGGGACGTAATAAAGGCGCCGGAGGAGGACCATGTAGGTGCCCGGGGCCACGAAGTGCGGATCCAACGGAAAGTAATGCAGACAGCTTATCAGCACCAGGGCGGACGAAATCAGGACTATATCCCTGATTTTCGCCAGCCTCATGGATTCCGTGCTCATTCCCATCACCCCAGTGAGTCCCCCGCCGCGCCAAAGCGGCGCAGCCATCTTTCAAATGTGTGAAACTATTTTAAGCTTATTTGACGAAAATTTAAATATCCTAGTTAATTAATCAGAAATGCGAAAAACCGCCCGAGGGGCGGCCTGGCGCGGAACGTCCCCCGGCCACGGGGGACGCACGGACAAATATGGCTGGCTGCTCGTCAGCTGATGTAAACCGCTTTCAGGCTGCAGCGGGCCCGGTGCACGTATGCACCCTCAAGCCCATGTGAGGCGCCTATGGGCCCTTCCAGCTCATCCAGCTCGACCTCCACCAGGTCCAGCGGCAAGCCGATCATATTGCTCAGCTCCGCCAGGTCCACTGGCTCGTTTGCCCTCTCCATGAGGCAGCACAGGATTTCCAGCCTTGCCCTGGTATACCTGTCGCGTGCCCGGGGCTGATCCATTACTTTCATCTTTCTCCTTT
This sequence comes from Actinomycetes bacterium, assembly GCA_021790075.1. Classification (GTDB taxonomy): domain Bacteria; phylum Actinomycetota; class Thermoleophilia; order BMS3ABIN01; family BMS3ABIN01; genus JAJYIN01. The sequence goes on from JAJYIN010000003.1 coordinate 15,749, forward strand.
CTGTTCCAGTTCCATGGACCACGTTCATGGTAGCAGTTCCCATCCCGTCTAAGGTTAACAATTAGGGAAAACTTTGTTATATTTTTGTGAATCTTCCTCGCGAATCCGCCGGCAAAGCTTCCAGCCGTCCATTCCCGGAAGCATCAGGTCCAGGATGAGGATTGACGGCAGATACAGTCATGCTATTGAGCGTATTGCCGCCAAAGCCGGAACGGGCCTGCCTAAGGGCAGGCCCGCAATCGAAGGATGGCTTGACGTTCGCCACGTGCCGTGATTATTAGCTGGAGGGCGCCAGGCTCTGGCCGTTGTAGTTGATCTTGCGGATCTGAGCCTCGACCTTTTTCACCAGCTCCGGCGGCTGGGCCACGTAATCCAGGGCGGCGGCGTACTGCTGGCCGTCATGGATGCCCCACCAGAGGAAGTTCACCAGCGCCTGGCCTTTGGCCTGGTCGGTCTGGTTCTTGTAAACCAGGATGTAGGTGAAGCCGGCGATGGGATAGGCGTTGTCCCCATCCGGGTTGCCGACCGAGCCGCTGCGGAAGTCGGCCGGCATGCTGGCCACGACTCCCTGGATGGCTGTCTTGGTGCTTTCCAGGGTGGGCTCGACGAATTTGCCTGCCTTGTTCTTGATCCAGGCGTACGGCAGATGATTGGTCTTGGCGTAGGCCAGCTCCACGTAGCCGATGGACCCCTTGGTCTGGGACACCTGGCCGCTGACCCCCTCGCTGCCCTTGCCGCCCAGCCCCACCGGCCACTTGACGTCGGTGCCGGCGCTGACCTGGCTCTTCCAGCCGGGACTGACAGCCGAGAGGTAGCTGGTGAAGATGTTGGTGGTGCCGCTGCCGTCGGAGCGGTGCACGGTGACGATGGCCTGATCGGGGAAGTTGATCCCCGGGTTGTCGGCCTTGATCGCCGGGTCGTTCCATTTGGTGATCTTACCCAGGTAGATGTTTGCCAGCACCTCGGGCGTCAGCTTGAGGCCGCTGGGAACGCCATCGACGTTGTAGGTGATGGCCACCGCGCCGGCCACTGTGGGAATGTGCAGCACTTCCGAGGGCGCCTTGGCCAGCTGGTCGTCCTTCATGGGGGCGTCGGTGGCGCCGAAGTCGACCGTCTGGGCAGTGAACTGCTGGATGCCGGCGCCGCTGCCTACCGACTGGTAGTTGATATCAACACCTGGTTGTACCTTGCTGTAGGCATCGATCCACTTTGTGTAAATCGGGTTGGCGAAAGTGGAGCCGGCGCCAACCAGGGAAGCGTTGTCGGCGCTGCCGCCACCGCTGCCGCATCCCGCGGCCACGGCGACGAGCCCGGTTACTATCAGGCCGGCCGCTGCCAGTGCAGCGATTCTTGCGATTTTCCTGTTTTTCAATCCGATCAGTCCTCCTAAATTTGATTTTCCTTCGACGCGCATAGGCTAGCAGAACCAAAGGATGCGCAGGTTACAAACTGGTAAACATTTTGTGAATAAAAAGTGAATGGCGTCTGTTCACATTTTATTCACAATTCGTTCACGCTTTTGTAACCTGTGCGAAATCCATCTTTGCTAGTTTGTAGGTGATGAATGACCGGCTTTAAGGAAGGATGAATCTTATTGCAGAGCAACACTGACGGGCCGCGCTCCCGGCCTCCCCTCCCACCTGCGATTCCCAGTAACAGGTAATAATCATGATGTCCCTGGTGGCACAACTGCGAGGCAAGCTCGCCGTCAAGGCAAAGCCGGCGCGGGGAAAACTGGGCGATCCGGTCTTCTCGGGACTGGTTTTCCTGGCGGCTTTCAGCATCATCATCCTGATGGCGCTGATGGTTTACAAGCTGGCGCAGGTGGCGATGCCCTCGATCAGGGAATTCGGACTCGGGTTCATTTCGTCTTCCGAGTGGGACCCGGTCAAAGAAGTTTTCGGCGCCGAGCCTTTCATTTATGGCACCATCGTCTCCTCGCTGCTGGCTTTGATAATGGCGGTGCCGCTCAGCCTCGGGATCGCCATCTTCCTGAGCCAGTTCGCCCCCCGCTGGCTGCAGTCGCCGCTCGGGTTCGTGGTCGAGCTGCTGGCGGCTATACCGAGCGTCGTTTATGGGCTGTGGGGTATCTTCGTTTTGGCGCCATTCCTGGGCCGCACGGTCGAGCCGTTCCTGTCCGATCATCTGGGTTTCATCCCCATCTTCGCGGGACCTGTCTACGGCGTGGGCCTTTTCGCCGCCAGCGTGGTGCTGGCGATTATGATTCTGCCCACCATCTCCGCCATTTCCCGCGAATCGATGCGCAACGCGCCGCGCGAGCAGAAGGAGGCGGCGCAGGCGCTGGGAGCCACTCCCTGGGAAACGGTGCGTATAGCGGTCCTGCCGCTGGCGCGGCCGGGGATCATCGGCGCCGTCATCCTGGGGCTTGGACGCGCCCTCGGCGAGACGATGGCGGTCACCATGCTCATCGGGAACCGCCCGGAGATATCCGCTTCCATCTTCGCGCCGGCCTATTCGATCGCCAGCGTCATCGCCAATGAGTTCGCAGAAGTCACCGCCGGCCTGCACATGGCGGCGCTGGTCGAGCTGGCGCTCATCCTGCTGGTGATCACGCTGCTGCTCAACCTGCTGGCCCGCCTGCTCGTGCAGAAGACCGGCAGCCGGGCGCTCCGGAAAGGGGGCCGCTGATGAAGATGAAGACGCTGGCCCAGGACAACCTCCATCACCGGCGGCGCCAGGCCGTCAGCAGGCTGGCCTACCTGCTCTGCGCCCTCTCAGCGGTGATCGCCATGGTTCCTTTGATACTTATTCTGGCTTATGTTGTCTTCAAGGGAATCGGCGCGCTCAACATCGATTTTCTCACCCGGTTGCCGGCGCCGGTCGGTGAGACGGGCGGCGGCATGGGCAACGCCATCATCGGCTCGCTGATGCTGATCGGCATCGCCGCTGCCTTCGGCCTGCCCCTGGGAGTGCTGGCCGGCGTTTTCCTGGCCGAATACCGCAGCCCGCGGCTCAGCTGGGTGGTGCGGCTGCTGTCTGACATCCTTAGCGGCGTGCCGTCGATCATCGTGGGCGTCTTCGTATATACGGTGCTGGTCCTCACCATGAAACGGTTCTCGGCGCTGGCGGGCGGCGTCGCCCTGGCGGTCCTGATGCTGCCCACGGTCGCGCGCACCACCGAGGAGATGCTGCGGATGGTGCCCGACGCGCTCCGGGAAGCTTCCCTGGCCCTGGGCATCCCCAGGTGGCGCACCATCGTCAGCATCGTCATCAAGACCGCCGGCGGCGGCATCCTCACGGGAATCATGCTGGCCCTGGCCCGGATCGCCGGCGAGACGGCGCCGCTGCTGTTCACGGCCCTAAGCAGCCGCACCTGGCCGCGGGGGCTCGACCAGCCCGTGGCCTCGCTGCCGGTTCAGATTTATACTTATGCGATTTCTCCCTATAAGGACTGGCACCAGCAGGCCTGGGCCGGCTCGCTGGTCCTGGTCCTGATGGTGTTAATCTTGAGTGTGGGATCAAAACTCTACTTTGGCAGAAAGATAAAGCCCGCAAGATAGCGGGTCCATATAGAAGACAAGGAGTAATAGACAGATCATGGCAGGAAGCATAACCACCAATAATCTCAGCGCCTCGTTTGGCGACATCAGGGCGGTCGAGGGCATCTCCATCGAGATCCCCGCCAACAAGGTGACAGCCCTGATCGGCCCGTCCGGATGCGGCAAGTCCACATTCCTGCGCTGTCTCAACCGGATGCACGAACTGGTCCCCGGCGCCCACGCGTCGGGCGAGGTCATCTGGGACGGGAAGAACATCTACGCGCCGGAAATGGACGCCACCGCGGTCCGGCGCGGCATCGGCATGGTTTTCCAGAAGCCGAATCCGTTTCCGCTCATGTCCGTCGCCGACAACGTCAGCGCCGGCCTGCGGCTGGCTGGCGTGAGGAAAAACAAGGCCGCGATGGAAGAGATAATCGAGCGCAGCCTCAGGATGGCGGCTTTATGGGACGAGGTCAAGAACAAGCTGGGCAAGCCTGGGGGCAGCCTTTCAGGCGGGCAACAGCAGCGGCTCTGCATCGCCCGCGCCCTGGCCGTGGAGCCGGACGTCATCCTGATGGACGAGCCCTGCTCGGCCCTGGACCCGGCCTCGACCCAGAAGATCGAGGATACCATCGAGGAGCTCAAGTCGGACTATACTATTGTCATAGTCACCCACAACATGCAGCAGGCGGCGCGGGTCTCGGATTTCACCGGCTTCCTGCTCACCCGGGAGTCGGGTGAGCCCGGCCGGCTGGTGGAACACGGCACCACCAGCAAGATATTCACGATGCCGGACCGCAAGGAGACGGAGAACTATATCACAGGGAGGTTTGGGTAGGAATGACCAGACAATCGTTTCATGAGGGCCTCAAGCAGCTCAACCACGAAATTCTGCGGATGGCGAGCCTGGTGGTGGAGGCGGTCGACCTCTCGACCCAGGCGCTGCTGACCGGGGACCGCAAGCTGGCCAACAGCGTTATTGCCGGCGACGACGACATCAACGAGCTCAGCCTGTGGATCGAAGGCCGGTGTCTGGCGCTCCAGGCGCGGCAGCAGCCGGTGGCACGGGACCTGCGGCTGCTACATGTCTGCCTGCTGGTCAGCCTCCACCTGGAGCGGGTCGGCGACCTGGCGGTCAATATCGCCAAGATCGCCAAACGGATGGAGCGCACGGAAGGGGCCGAGCCCTACCTGGATCTGCTCCGGAAGATGTCCGCCCAGGCTCTGGAAGTGCTCCGCCAGGGCGTCAAGGCGTTCGCCGACCGCGACGCGGAGCTGGCCGGGAAACTGGAGGAGATCGACGAGCCCATCGACGAGATGTTCAAGGAGATACTCGACCGCCTGCTGCATCCCACGGACGAAAACCGCGATGTCGCCACATCGGAATGGGCCACGCACGTGGCCCTGGCCAGCCGCTATATCGAGCGCATCGCCGACCAGGTCGTGGACATGGGAGGACGGGTATCTTTCCTGGTGACCGGGGAACTGGACAGCACCTATTTCGACCGCTCCGAGGCCGACATCAACAACCAGTTCGGAGAATAACCGGAGGCCGGCGTGCTCATTTTCCTGACAGTACTGGCGTCCGTCCTGCTTATACTGGCCATCGTCATGGCGGTTAAACTGGCGGGCGCCCTCAGGGAACGCGCACGCTGCGCCATCCTGCTGGCGCCGGCCGCCGACGAATCGCTCGAGGATGCCATTCGCAGGCTCAACCGGACAGCCGAAAAAAGCGCGGTGATCCCCGAGCTGGAAAGCCGCTTCGAGCACCTGATCGCCAGCTGTCCCTTCCCCGTGCTGTTACTGGACGAGAACCTGGTAATCGTCGACCTCAGCAACCAGGCCGAAACGGAACTGGACCAGCCGCGGAAGCGGCGCGGCCTCCTGGAAGGACTGGAAAGCCACGAGCTGGAAGACGCGGCCCGGGGGGCGATCGACACCCTCCAGCCGGCCGAGGTCACTGTAAGGCTGTACGCGGCCGGCCGCCGCCCCTTTATCGCCCGGCTGCTCCCTTTCCACTCGGGGCGGCAGAAGATGTGTTTTGTCTTTCTCCAGGACGTGACCGCCACGGTGGAGTTCGGCCAGCTGCGTTCCCAGTTCGCGGCCACAGTCTCACATGAGCTGCGCACGCCGCTGGCGGGCATCCGGGCGCTGGTGGAGACCCTGCAGGACCCGGACATCGAGGCCGAAGACCGGCAGCGATTCCTGTCACAGATAGACCGGGAGGCAAACAGACTGGCCCAGCTGGTCGATGACATCCTCTTCCTGTCCTCTCTGGAGTCCGGCGCCACCAACCTGGAAGGCAGCACCGACCTGGGCGCACTGTCGGACTCCCTGTCTGAAAAACTCCGGCCGCTGGCGGCCCAGTTCGAGGTTAAGGTGCGCAGCAGCGTGCCCGCAGGGCTGGTTATCCCGCTCCCCGAGCGGATGGCTTCCACGCTGCTGACGAACCTGCTGGAGAACGCGATCAAGTACAGCGGCCGCGGCTCGCGGGTGGACCTCACCGGGGGCCGGGAAGGCAACCGGATCAAGTTACAGGTGCGGGATGACGGCATCGGTATCGACGCCGAGCACCTGTCCCACATCTTCGAGCGGTTTTACCGGGTGGACAAGTCACGCAGCCGCCACCTCGGCGGCACAGGCCTGGGGTTGTCGATCGTCAAGCACGTGGTCGAGAGCGCCGGCGGCGAGGTCAGGGCCAACAGCCGGGAGGGCTTCGGCACCGAGATTACCGTTCTTCTTCCTGCCCCTCCGCTGAGCGGCTAGCTGCTTCCACTTTCCTGGGTTCGAATCTGTAGCCGAATCCGTGCTGGGTGTGGAGGAATGAATACGAGGGCAACTGGCCGGCCAGCTTGGTCCTGACCCTCCTGACGAACACGTCGACCGAGCGGTCGCCGTGAAGCATCTCGTAGCCCCACACCTGCTGGTAAATCTCCTCCCGCGATACAGCCCGGGGTGACGACGCCGCCAGGAAATGAAGCACCGCGAATTCTTTCGGTGTCAACGGCACAGGATGGCCGCCTGTGGACGCTTCCCGCTTTTCCGGGTCGATCGTAAGGGGGCCGGCGTCGATGAAGGAGGCGGCGCCAAAGGCCGCCGGCCTGGTACGCCGGAGCAGCGCCTCCACTCTGGCAACCAGCTCGGCCATGCTGAACGGCTTGGTCAGGTAGTCGTCGGCGCCCAGCCTGAGGCAATGCACCTTGTCGAACTCGCTGGTCCTGGCACTGACGATCAGGATGGGGATATCGTTCCCCTCAGTCCGCACCTGTTCGCAGACCTTCCAGCCGTCCATCTCGGGAAGCATCAGGTCCAGAATCATCAGGTGGGGCTTCTGCTGACGAAGCACCCGCAGCGCCTGCAGGCCGTTCCGGGCGGTGAAGCACTGGTATCCCTGCTTTTTCAATTTATAGGAAACCGCCTCGAGGATGCTGTCGTCGTCCTCGACCACCAGGATGCGGGCGGCGGTTTCGTTCTTAACTGTCATATCTTGATTGTAACAAAAAGGGGTGGACTGGCGATTGCTCGCTTTCCCTGTTTACCCTGGCGCCCAGCGGGTATCTGCCAGGTATGCAGGTTTCCGAGGAAAGGCAGGCTCCCATGAAAATGACGACCATCACCAGTAATGACAGCGAAATTTTGATACCTGGCTTTTCCCTGCCATCAACCAGGGGCGGCGTCCGCATGGGCCCGGCAGACTTCCGGCAGCAGAAGAACCTGATCCTTTTCTTTTTCGACTCCTGGAAGTGCCAGCAGTGCCGCCGCATCCTTCGCTCGCTCAAGGAGCACGCCGGGACTTACCGGGAGCTGGATTCGGCCATCCTGGGAGTGGTCCAGGTTTCCCTGATAGGGCTGACGAAAGCAGCGGCCGAACTGGAACCAGATGTCACACTTCTGGCTGATGAAGACGGGCGGGTCACGGCCGCATACCAGGGCGATGGCGCCGGGATCATCCTGCCCTTCCTCGTGGTCGCGGACCGCTATGGGGCTTTTTACGGCCGCCTCGAGTTTGCCAGCGGCGAAGACCTGGATCACCGTGAACTGGCGTCACTGCTGGAGTTTATCGAAACCCAGTGCCCGGAATGCGGGGTTCCGCGGGGAGACGAGGCCATGTAGACCGTCTTCGCACCGGCTCTGATTTCCTCTTGCACAAGAGACCGGCGCAACGGGGTGTTGACAGACAAATGACTTCGGCGTACTCTTACCTCCCGGGTAATACCGGTTAATGCCCCAAGAGGCCAGAAGATCAGGCAGCGGACCAAGGGTTCGGGCGCCGGGGAGCTAACCCCCAAGGCTGGCACCCCATGTACCAGCTTTCCAGGGACGGGTCATGGCGCTGCTGACGGTCACCAGGTCACTTGGGGTTTTTCCCGTCTGCATTGCATCCAACCCGCCAATGCTGCTACAGTGGGAGCAGTTAACTGCAGGCGCCTTACAGATGTGCGATAAGAAAACTCTCTCCCGCTTTCTGCCCCTCTCGGGGGTATTTCTATTAGTCGCCACAATCCTGCTTGCCGGTTGTGGAAGCTCGAATGACGCCAGCACCGGCCTCTCCTCCACTTCTGTTGCTGTCAATGCCGGCATTTCCCGTCCCTCGGCGGGAACGGTGGAGGCGATCGATGCACTGGGAGATACTGTCAAACCTGACGGGACCGCCGCCGCAGCGCCCCGCGAGGCCGATATCGACCGCGTCTCGATTTCAAAAGAGGGGGACAACCTGGTGTTTACGATGAACGTGGCGGGGCCTTTGCCGGCTACCAGGCCTCCCGATACCGGCGCCGCCGAGTGGGGCTTCCTGCTGGACACGAATGGCGACGGCAAGCCGGACTGGGGTATTTATGGCAACTTCCCGGGAAAGGACAACTGGTCCTGGGGTTTATATAACGAAAACACGCAGCAGCGGACCGCCGGCCAGCAATTCCCTGGGACTTTTACGGTTCAGGGAACAACCATTACATGGAAGATCAATCCCGCATCATTCGGAAATCCACAGAGTTTCAAATGGATGGCCTATACGGATGACACCGACCGGGAAGCGGCTCCGAACATGAAACACGCCGGAGACCGGCTGCCGGACAAGGCTTGGCCGACAGGCAACGACTGGCTGGATTATCCTTAAGCCAGCCTGGGCCGCTTGAAGACCGGGTGACCGGTGCGGCTGTACTGGCTGGCGAACACCTGGGCGGAACCAGGACAGCCGGCCGGCGCCACAATCAACCCTTGTGAAGCAAAAGCCCGGCCAGTCCCACTATCAAAATGGCGGTCCCTCCGAGCAGCCAGAATGCCTTCGGTTTCTGCTCCATCGCGCTCCAGAGAAAACCGCCCACGCAAAAGAGCCCCGAAACCAGACAAAGGAAGAAGATCAGTTGTACCATCATTACCCCCGCCGGACGCCTTGTGCCGCCTGCGTTCCGTAAATTGACGCTATCTTCCGTATTGGCTATCCTAATAATACATGGAACAAATCAATTGTCCATACTGTGATGCGATCATCGAGACGGCCGTCCCGGACAAGTTCCAGGCATGTCCCAGTTGCGGTTACCGTTCCGCCAGGGTCGACGCCGGCGCGAACCAGCACCTGATTATCGACAGCAAACTGCCGGACCTGATGAAACGCTGCCGGGAGCTGTCAGGAAATGATAACGGCAATCTCGTTGTCATCGACAGACGTGTCGGTCATAACCCGATTGCGGGCGCCGACCGGCGACGCTGAGTCAGTTTTTCCGAGTCGAATTCAGTCCCCTGGAAAACCCCCTCTAATCCCTGAGAAAAAATGTGGCCGAGTAACGTCAATACCTGCGATGACTGGGGCGCCGACGACTTTTGCGTCGTGGCGCTGAAGGACGATTACCTGCGGCACTCCTGCCGGGTATGCAGCCTGGCCGGCGAGTGCTGGCCTGGCGTGCATGATGGTTCGATCCACTCGAGGCAGAGCGGCCAGTCGCAGGCCCGCGAGGATATCAAAGAAACCTAGTTTTCTTCACGCGGATTAACTTCCTTTTAACCTCATCTTAACCTTGCTCTGCTAGTATTCTTCTTGGCTGTTGACCTTCAGCCTCCCCAAGCGGAAGGCCTGCAAGTTTGGCTCCAGCAGGTTTTGCAGGCCTTCCGTGCCCGCTTTTTAACAGCGGACTCGGTCGAGCGGGTTCTCTACCTTCTACCAACCGGCCCGGCCGGGCGAGCGGATATCGCCACTCCAGGCGGCCTTCATGGCCGCCTATTTTTTTGAGAAGGCTAAAGGTTCGGATTTCCCCGCCGATAAATTTCAAACTTGTGTGGAGCTCGCCGGAAAAAACCGGAGGGCAGGTGGGGCAGGAGGTCCGGATGGGTTACTGCGATAGATGTCAATCAGCCGGTTCCGTTAATCAGTATGGTTACTGTGAGATTTGTGGCACTGAGCACAAGCACGACGACGTGGACTCGGTGCTGGAACCGGTGAGCGAGTTAAATGTCGCAGCGCCTATGACATCCTGATGACCGGTCCTGGGGAGGCTCCGGAAGGCAGGGTGAAAGCCACGGACACATAGGGCTTGTTGCCAGGACGGACCGGACAACCGTCCGGCAACAGAGAAACTGGCGGCCAGCAATGGCCGCCTTTTCTCTGCGAAAAAGGGCGCGAGTCTCGCGCCCTTTCTGGTTTGCCAACCCGTTCCCGGGTTTTTTCTTTACAGGATGGAAAGGTACTTGTCCAGCTCCCACGGCGTAAGCTGCACCCGGTATTCGTTCCACTCCTTCTTCTTCACTTCGAGCAGGCGGCTGAACACGTGGTCGCCCAGCGCTTTCTTGAGAAGCTCGCTTTCTTCAGCATACTTGATTGCCTCGCCCAGGCTTTCCGGAAGGGTTTCCACACCCAGCTCGGCACGCTCGGCGTCGGACAGGTCGTAGAGGTTCATCTCCATGGGATCCTTGAGCTCGTATCCCTTCTCGATGCCATCCAGGCCGGCCTGCAGCATGACGGCAAAAGTCAGGTAGGGGTTGCAGGCCGGATCGGGGCTGCGGAACTCGCAGCGGGTGGCCTTCTCCTGGCCCGGGTGGTACATGGGCACCCGGATGAGCGCCGAGCGGTTGCGCCGCGACCAGGCCTTGTACACTGGCGCTTCATAACCCGGCACCAGCCGCTTGTAGGAGTTGACCCACTGGGCGAAGACGATGCTGATCTCGCTGGCGTGCTTGAGCAGCCCGGCGATGTAGCCCTTGGCGGTATCGCTGAGGAAGTACTTGTCATCCCCCTGGTAGAAGGCGTTATCATCACCCTTGAACAGGGACTGGTGGGTGTGCATGCCGCTGCCGTTCTCGCCAAAGAGCGGCTTGGGCATGAAGGTGGCGTAGACGCCGTACTGCTCGGCGATCTCCTTGACTATCAGTCGGTAGGTCATGGCGTCGTCGGCCATCTTGAGGGCGTCATCGAAACGCATGTCGATCTCGTGCTGGGAAGGACCCACCTCGTGGTGGCTGTATTCGATGTTGATGCCCATGTCCTCGCAGGCCAGCACCGTGTCACGCCTGAGGTCGCTGGCGATGTCCAGCGGAGTCAGGTCGAAGTAGCCGCCCTTGTCGAGGATCTCCGTGCCCTCGGAATTCTTGAAATAGAAGAACTCCAGCTCCGGACCCACATAGTAATGATCGAAGCCCATGTCGGCGGCGCGCTTAAGCGCCCGCTTGAGGACGTAACGGGGGTCGCCTTCATAATTGGACTTGTCGGGGTTGAGCACGTCGCAGATCATGCGCGCCACTTTCTTCTCCTGCGGACGCCACGGCAGGATCTTGAAAGTGGATGGGTCCGGCATGGCGATCATGTCGCTTTCCTCGATGTCCTGGTAGCCTGTGATCGAGGAGCCGTCAAAGCCCATTCCGTTCGTCAGGGCCGTCTCGATTTCCGAGGCAGTGATGGCGAAGCTCTTCAGTTGGCCCACCACATCCGTGAACCAGAGACGGATGAACTTGACGTCCTCGTCCTTGACTAATTTGATTACTTGTTCCTTGTCCATCTTGATTTAGTCCTCCTTGAAGGTTGGGGGCCCCCTGATTCCAGATTCCGGAAATTAAACAACCCGCAGATTTTATGCCCTCCGGCGCCGCATGGCAATACAGACAGGTACAGTTTTTGGACCTCCGGATATGTGCAGGAGTCCAAGAA
>JAJYIN010000145.1 GCA_021790075.1 Actinomycetes bacterium
CGGCACTGCGTTCACCTCGCCCAGGCCTGACCTGATCTTGGCCGTCACCGGCACCGGCACCGCCGCCGTCATCGCCGCCACGATCCTCGCCGCCAGTTTCCCGTCCCCCATCAACGCTGCCCCGGCTCCCGTCTTGACGACCTTGCGCACGGGACAGCCCATGTTGACATCTATCAGGTCCGCGCCAGCCTCCGCCGCCGCCACAGCCGCCGCCGCCATCAACTCCGGATCATTGCCGAACAGCTGCACCGACACCGGGTGCTCATCGTGCGTGAGCCGGAGCATTTCCAGGGTCCTGCGGTTACGGTAATGGACGCCGTAGCTGCTGATCATCTCAGTAGCGGCGAGCCCCACGCCGAAGCGCAGAGCCTGCAGCCGGAAAGCCCGGCCGCTGATGCCGGCCATGGGCGCCTGCGCCAGCCGGTTGGGCAGGCGCACGCCGCCAACGCTCAAGGACCGGCTGATAAATGACTTTGAATGTGGCATATTCATGCTAAAATACCATCACATGGCCGAAGTGGTACTGCAAACCCAGGGTCTCTCCAAAGAGTTTACCAAGCGGCGGGGTCTCTCCTCCCCGCTGCACATGTTTGACAAGGTGACCTTCACTGCCGTCCGTGGCGTGGACCTCACCGTCGGGCGAGGCGAGGTATTCGGCCTTCTTGGCCCCAACGGCGCCGGCAAGACAACCCTCACCAAGATGCTCTGCACCCTGCTGCTTCCCAGTCGCGGCAGCGCCACCATCTGTGGTTATGACCTGGTCCGGCAACAGGGGAAGATCAAATCATCCGTGGCCCTCATCTCCAGCGAGGAGCGCAGCTTTTACTGGCGGCTCTCCGGCCGCGAGAACCTCAAATTCTTCGCCGCCCTCTACGGCCTGTCGGCGGAACGGGCCTACCAGCGCATCCCCGAGGTGCTGGAGCTCGTCGGCATGACGGACGCCGCCGCCCGCCGCTTCCAGGAATATTCTACCGGCATGAAGCAGCGGATGGCGCTGGCCCGGGGGCTCCTGGGTGACCCGGAAATCTTTTTCATGGACGAACCCACCAAGGGCCTGGACCCCGTGGCCACCCACCAGCTGCACGACTTCATCCGCGACCGGCTGGTGAGCGATGGCAAGACGGTCGTCCTCGCCACCCACCATCTGGCGGAAGCGGAAGAAGTCTGTGACCGGGTCGGAGTCATGTACGGCGGCGAGATGAAGGCCTGCGGACCCATCCGCGAGCTGGCCGGGGACGCCACCCTGGCCGAGTACTTCCTCAGCCTGGTCAAGGAATCGCAGGTGGACCACTGATGCTATTCCTGCGCAAACCGATGGCCTTTCTCAAGAAGGACTTCCTGATGGAAGTCAGTTACCGTTTCTCGTTTGTGCTCCAGTTCGCCAGCATCTTCTTCTCGGTAGTCATGTTCTATTTTGTGGCCAAGCTCCTGGGGGAAGCGCCCTCAGTGCAAAATGCCCTCCGGCAGTACGGCGGCAGCTATTTCTCGTTCGTGCTCATCGGCATCGCCTTCTCCAACTTCCTCTCTGTGGGGCTCGGCAGTTTCTCCACCAGCATCCGGGGCGAGCAGATGATGGGAACCCTGGAGGCAATGCTGGTCACGCCCACCGGGCTCTCCAACATCATCCTGTCATCCTCGCAGTGGAATTTCATGTTTACCTCGCTGAGGGTGGGAGTCTACCTGTTATTCGGAGCCCTGCTTTTCGGGCTGGATCTGAGCAGCGCCAACGTCCTGCCGGCCCTGGTGGCGCTGGCGCTCACGGTGATTGCCTTCAGCAGCCTGGGAATCATCTCGGCCAGCTTCATCATGATCTTCAAACGCGGTGACCCCATCGCCTGGGTGCTTTCCACTTCCTCAACCCTGCTGGGCGGCGTCTATTACCCGATCTCGATCCTCCCCGGCTGGCTGCAGGGAATATCGTATCTGTTCCCGATCACGTACTCGCTCGACGCGATCCGCCTCTCCCTGCTGCAGGGCGCCGGCTTCCTGGCTGTGGGGCACGACCTGATTGCGCTGATCGTCTTCTCCATCGTCACCCTGCCCGTCAGCCTCCTGGTATTCCGTTACGCGGTCCGCCGCGCCAAAAAGGACGGCAGTCTTTCCTACTACTAGCTGTTGGCCGCCGCAGGTTTTCTAAATCAGCCCGCAACCGCTAAAATAACAATACCGTTGGAAATTGCGACGTTGACTTTTACGCAGCCAGCCGCAGATACCGTAAACAACAAAAATGCCTGCAAGAACAGAAAAAAGTAAGGCCATGAGCCTCAACCATTCTCTCGCCCAGCGCCAGCAGCTCACGCTTTCCCCCCGCTTGTACCAGAGCCTCAAGATCCTGCGTCTGGGGGCCGCCGACCTGTCGGAAATTATCCAGCAGGAACTGGACGAGAACCCCACGCTCGAGCTGCCGGAACCATCTGATTTCGACCTCGCGGAGGCTCCAGGCCGGGAGTTGTGGGAGCAGTACGAGCGGGAGCAGTACGAACAGGTCCATTCCGGAGGAGGCAGCCGGGGCCTGGGCAGGCAGGGAACCCAGCCGGTGAACCCTGCCGAGCTGACCGCCAGCCCGGTAACCCTCGCCGACCACCTGACCCTCCAGCTCGAGCTGGAAAACCTGAGGGACAGCGACCGGCGACTGGGAATGGCCATCATCGGCAACCTTGACGAGGACGGCTACCTGCGTGAACCTGTGGAGGAGATAGCGCGCGCAACTGGCCGCACCCAGGCTGCGGTCGAAAAAGTGCTGAAACTGGTGCAGAGTTTCGACCCGGCCGGGGTGGCTGCCCGCAGTCTCGAGGAATGCCTGGGGCTGCAGCTCGAGCAGCTGGGCGCGGGCAGAGTGGCAATTGCCATCGCCGGCTCCCACCTGAGCCAGGTGGCCCGCAACGCCTTCGGCGAGATCGCCCGGGAACTGAAGGTGCCGGTGAAACGTGTAAAGCGGGCCGTACAACTCATCCGTACGCTCAACCCATCACCGGGTTCGCTTTTTGACGCCAGCCCGCCCGCGGGCGCCGTCATCCCTGATGTCTATGCCGCCATCGAGAACGGCCGCGTCCAGGTGCTGGCCAACCGGGAGACAGTGCCTTCGCTCCACATCAGCAGCATCTACCGCGAGATGGCGAAAACGGGGGCCGGGGCCGACCCCGAAACCGCGCTCTACATCCGCGGCAAGGTGAGGAAGGCCGCCCGCCTCATCCGCGATATTGAGCAGCGGCGCATCACCGTGACCAAGGTGGCCCGCGCCATCGCCGAAGCCCAATCCGGCTTTTTTGAGCAAGGGCCATCCGCCCTGAGGCCCCTGACTCTCGAAGAGATCGCCCGCCGTCTGGCAGTCCATCCTTCCACGATCAGCCGCGCCATCCTGGGCAAGTACATGAGCACCCCCTTCGGAATCGTCGAGTTCCGCTATTTCTTCTCGGCAGGGTACGTCACCGCCGCCGGCAGCGAGCTGGCCGCCACCGCGGTCAAGAAACGCCTGGCCGGCCTGGTAGCCGGAGAAGACCCGCGCCGGCCGCTCTCTGACCAGAAGCTGGCGGATCTCCTGCGCGCCGAGCAGATCAACATCTCCCGCCGCACCGTAGCCAAATACCGGGAGGAGATGGGCCTGCCGCCCTCATGGCACCGCCGGCAGGAGGCAGCCGGCTAGCGCCGTTAACTTATCAACAAAGTCAGGATATCAACAGGAAAGCGGCCTCGCACTTGGCCGCTTTTATCATTTTTAAGCCAAAAATCCAAGTCCCCGGCCGGCCGTGTCGATTAAATAAAGTTAGCCCTCCGGCATGCCGATAAAGCAAACAAAGGCAGGGCTGGGGAGGAGGCAAACCCCTCAACAAAGCGGTTTTTCCCTCTTCCGCCGCCAGGCAACCTTTAGGGCAGACGTAAAGTCTTGATGGAAGATGAAGTCTACAGAAACTGCTGATTGGAACATAAACTGGACAAACGCAATACTGACTTCTTCATCCAGAGAGTGGTTCTTGCCCAGGGGCAGGTAATCGATCTGGTTTGCTTCGATGAACGTGACGCCGTCGAAAGCATAATTGAGGAAATCATGACAGAGCTACAGAGGAAAAAGACAGAGCTGCAGGCTTGCCCGCTCTGCAAGTCGAAACTGGTCTATCCGGTCGAACGGTACCAGATCAACGACATGGAGTGGAAAGTGATGCTGCTTTGCCCCAACTGCATGTGCAAGCGTGAACTGGTCGTAGACCGTGAAACCGTCAGGGAGCTCCTGAAGAACGCCCGCGTGGGCCGGGAAGCCCTGATGAAAGAGCTTGACAACATGCAGAAGAAAAACATGGAGGAAGAGGCCGACAAGTTCATCTCGGCGCTCTTCAAGGACCATATCCTGCCGATTGATTTTTAACGACCGGGGCGGCTGCTCCCGGACAGCAATACCTGTTGGGGCGACGGTGGAAAAGCGGAGGAGGCGAATATGAGCCAACATTCGCGAAACTACTGTGATGCCTGGACATATCAAAGCACCCGCATCGAGCTTTCCCGGAAAGACGACTACCTGGCCCGCGCCTGCTACCTGTGCGGCCTGTATCGAAGCTGCTGGGGGCGCCCCGCAGGGCATCCGGCGCATGCTCGCAGCACCGGCGGGCGAAGCGGTCGGCCTGAACGTGGGAAGCAGCCGTGAGATGAAGCGCTGGCTGGAAGCACAGGGCGGCATGCGCTGCCCCTGCCTGCCGCCGCTCCCCGGGTACTGGGTGCCGGGAAAACTGCTCAGAAACCGGGAAACCTGTCACGAGGAAGCGCCGGTAACAGAACCGGCGGAACCCTGAACTTTTCGGCTCCCCAAAGCCGCTGCACAAAAAGCCGGGCCGTCAGGCTCGGCTTTTTGGTTGTTCAACGGCTTGAGTTCTTGGCGATCTCCTTGAGGAACTGGTCGTTGGTCTTGGTGTCGCGCAGCTTGGAGATCAGGAGCTCGATAGCGGCGCCGGGATCCAGCGCGTGCAGCACGTTGCGGACCTTCCAGACCTGGATTGCTTCCGCGTCGTCCATGAGCAGCTCTTCCTTGCGGGTGCCGGAGCGCTCGATGTCGATGGCCGGGAAGATGCGCTTGTCGGCCAGCTTGCGGTCGAGGTGCAGCTCCATGTTGCCGGTGCCCTTGAACTCCTCGAAGATGACCTCATCCATGCGGCTGCCGGTGTCCACCAGCGCCGTCGCCAGGATGGTCAGCGAACCGCCTTCTTCCACGTTCCGGGCGGCGCCGAAGAACTTCTTGGGCGGGAAGAGGGCCGTTGAATCAACGCCGCCGGACAGGATGCGGCCGCTCGCCGGCGCGGTCAGGTTATAGGCCCGCGCCAGGCGGGTGATGCTGTCCAGCAGCACGACCACGTCGCGGCCGGACTCCACCAGGCGCTTGACCCGGTCAAGCACCAGCTCGGCGACCTGGACGTGATTGTCCGAAGGCTGGTCAAAGGTGGAGCTGACCACCTCGCCCTTGACCGAGCGCTGCATGTCGGTAACCTCTTCCGGCCGCTCGTCGACGAGCAGCACCAGAAGATAGACATCGGGGTTGTTTTCGACAATGCTGTTGGCCATCTGTTTCAGGATCGTAGTCTTGCCCGCCT
>JAJYIN010000146.1 GCA_021790075.1 Actinomycetes bacterium
AACAACGAACCTTGCGCGCTTGTGCATGGTTACCCCCCTTTTTCGATTGTTTACCGAATGTTATAACTTTTCAGCCGGAATGTTCAATACGAAAAGGCCAGAACCCTGCTTCCCGGATCTTCCGGATGGTTCACCCTGTATAGCCCGGCGCACCGGCCCGGCGCCTCAACGCCGCGGCCTTCCTGCTTGTTCAATCCGGCATGGCCAGCACCTTGGCGCCCCGGATCTTGCCGGTCTTGAGTTCGAAGAGGACCTGGTTGGCCTGATCGAGAGGGAAAACCTCGACCTCGGGCCTGAATCCCGTTTCCGCCGCGAGCTCAAGCATCTCGCTCACATCCCTCCTGGCCACGTTGGCGACGCTTTTGATCTCCTTCTCCATCCACAAATGGGTGGTGTAGTCAATCATCTGCAGGTAATCCTTGTCCACGTCTTCCTTGCGGATGGCGTTTATGACCAGCCGGCCGCCCGGCTCCAGGTCTTTCAGCGCCTCGACCACCGGTTTCCAGACGGGCGTGGTGTCGATGATGGCGTCCAGCTTAGCCGGGGGTGCGGCGGCGGTATCACCCGCCCAGACGGCGCCCAGCTCCCGGGCAAATTCTCTTTCACATTGACTTCTGGCAAAGATAAACACATCCATTTCCGGGTAAATACGGCGAACGAGTTTGAGCACCAGGTGGCCGGAAGCGCCAAAACCGGTCAGGCCCAGCCGCTCTCCGTTCCCGATGCCGGTGAGCCGGAGGGAACGCCAGCCAATGGCGCCGGCACAGAGCAGGGGGGCGGCTTCGGCATCGGAGAGGGCGCCGGGAATCGGGTAGGCGAAATCTTCCGGCACCGTCATTAGCTGGGCGTAACCGCCGTTCACGTCCCGGCCGGTGGCCTTGAAGTCCGGGCAGAGGTTCTCGTTGCCGCTCTGGCAGAACTTGCAGTTCTCCCGGCAGGCGGAGAATATCCAAGCGACGCCGACCCGGTCGCCGACCTTGAACCGGCCGGCGCCGGGCCCGTTTTCAGCGACCCGGCCCACGACCTGGTGCCCCGGCACGACCGGCAGGCGGGGCGGCGGCGTCCTGCCCTCGATCTCATCGAGTTCGGTGTGGCAGACGCCGCAGGCCGATACCTTGATAAGAATCTCGCCTTCCCCCGGTGCGGGGTCGGGGAGGTCGACCGGCTCCAGAGGCTGCCGGTCCTCTTCGAAACTGACGATCCTGTTTATCACCATTGCCCGCATAAAGAATCCTCCGGCGAAAGCCGTCCTGGTTTTTTATTGTCCAGAGAGACCTCGCTCATTTGTCCTCCACTTTCCTTGGTTGCCGGCGTAATCATGACACAGACTATTTCACAGTCAAGCAGCAGGGTCGGCGGCAGATGCGGTTCTAATGCGGTAAATGAAAGGGAACCGTGGTGACAACAACCTTGGGCAGGGGCCGCAGCGCCCGCCTCAGCCTGGGCGCGGTGTGGTTGTGCAGGAAGCGGTGCCACCAATGCTTCACGATGATTTCCGGCAGGATCACGGTCAGCGTCAAATCGGGTCGCTGCCGGCGCAGTGACCAGACATAGTGGAAGAACGGCGCGACGATCTGGCGGTGGGGCGAAACGATTACCTGCAGCGGCAGGTGGTTGCCCCAAATGCGCCAGTAGTCGCGGAACCGGCCGGCCTCCTGCTCTGTGGGGCTGACGTGCAGCGCCAGCACGGGGTGTTCAAACGAAGCCGCGTAGGCCAGCGCCCGCAGGTTGGCGAGATCGAGCGTGGCCATGGGCACGATTGTGAGGTGATGGATCTCTTCAGGGGCTTCCTCCACCTCGGCCTCGTCACGAACAACCTTTTGAGATAGATTCTTAGTCTTGAGGGGTTGCCGCCGTTTGGGTTCTGCCGCCGGAGGTTTCCGTCCACGAGGCGCGGGCTCGGGCCGGGAGACCTTTCCGGGCCGGGAGGGACGCAGGGCGAGCGCCTGGGAGGCCAGATCATAGTGGCGGCGGATGCGTAGCGCCGTGAAGATGAACAGCACGATTACAATTACGGTGACCCAGGCGCCGGCGGTGAACTTGGTAACCGCGGCGGTGATGAATACGATTGCCGAAAGGACAGCGCCGGCAGCGTTAAACAAAAGGCTCCTTTGCCAGTGAACTTCTTTACGGTGATGCCACCAGTGGACTACCATACCTGTTTGTGACATTGTAAACGCGAGGAAAACACCCACGGCATACAGCGGAATCAGGGCTTCGGTCTGGCCGCCAAAAGCGGTAAAGATGACGACAGCAGCCACCGAAAGAGCGATGATCCCGTTGCTGAAGGCGAGCCGGTCGCCGATTGCCAGAAACAGCCGCGGCGCCTGGCGGTCTCTCGCCATCAGGAACAGCAGGCGGGGGAAATCATTGTATGCCGTGTTGGCCGCCAGCAGCAGAATCGCTGCTGTTGACGCCTGAGTAAATGCGTACATCAAGCCCGGTCCGAAGTCGCGAACTGCGAGTTGGGAGAGGACGGTCACATTTGGATCAAACACCACACCTTCGAGCGCAACCAGGGCCATGATACCGGCAAATAGCGTGATCAGCAGGCCGATCATCCAGGTCAGGGTCGTGCGGGCATTGCGCCACTCGACTGGTTGGAATGCCGGCACTGCATTTGAGATGCATTCGATACCTGTCATTGCCGTTGACCCGGAGGAGAACGCGCGCAGTAGCAGCAATAGACCGATTCCCTCAGTAGCGGTCACGGGAGGGTGCGGCAATGGTTGCCATCCCCGGCCGGCGGCGTGAACGACGCCCACGGTCACCAGCGCTGCCATCGCGACGATAAATGCATAGGTCGGAAATGCGAACAGCGACCCGGCCTGGCGCACGCCGCGCAGGTTGCCGGCCAGCAGCAGGACAATAGCGCCAATCCCGATCACGACCGTGCTGGACGCCAGCGAAGGGATCGCCGAGGTAATTGCCGCCACCCCGGCGGCCATAGATACGGCGACTGTGAGAATGTAGTCTGTCGCCAGGCCGGCGGCGGCGAGCAGACCCGCCACCCGGCCCAGATTTTGCCCGGCAACGATGTATGAACCACCGCCATGAGGGTAGGCGCGGATAGTCTGCCGGTACGACACGCCAACGGCCAGCATCAGAAAGGCGATCACCGCGGCAATCGGCAGCGAGTAACCGAGGCCGGGGCCGCCCGCCAGGACCAGAATCGCCAGCATTGCCTGCGGTCCGTATGCGATCGATGAAATGGCGTCGGCCGACAGCACCGGGAGCGCCACCAGCTTGCGCATCCGTTCCAAGGCGATTGCGGTCGCGCTCAGCGGCGGGCCGAGCAGGATTCGCCGCGCCGTTTGCAGGAAGCGGCCCCAGAGGGAAGGCAGGGCTTCCATCTCGCTGGTCGTTTCGACCGCCGGGAGCTGTCCGCCACGGCCCTTGATACGAACAAAACGTCCGAACCTGGTCGGCCGGATCGCCCGGGCGCCCGGATAACTGCCCAGGTCTGGGTCCACCGGCAATGCTTGGGGCCACTCCTCCGGCCTGACCGACATCTGCCCCCACTCACGCCCGGCGCGGCGCAGCATGCGCAATTCCCGCTCATCCAGCACCGGCAGCAGCACATCGGGGTTCGGCGCCCCGGCATACTCTTCCTGATCGCTGCGCTCGTTGTGGTCATCCGGCTCGGGCGAGCCCGGCAGTTGCTTGTGCAGCCTATGGCGCGGACGCTCCATCAGCTGCTCCTGTCAAATGCCGGCAGGAAATATTTTGATAAACGGCAATATAAATATGTAATTTGCTGATGCATTCATAGAAATATAGTTACCTGTCAACTAAAAACCAGAGAGGAAATAATTATGCCCTTAATTGAGCCACCGAAACACGAACGTCATAAACCGGCAGATGTCAACAAGAAACACAAAAGCCAACTGGGGTTGCAGGACAGGCTTGCTTTGGTCATAACCACCGCTATTGGGACGATGTATGCGGTTTACTTTTTTGCCATTTTCATGGCCGGCTGGATGCTCTGGCAGACATTCTTTAACGGGAAGCCGTTCGATCCCTACCCATTTGCATTTCTCCTATTTTTAGGGAACATAGTCCAGCTCTTGTTGATGCCCCTCATCATGGTTGGACAAAACATTCAAGGGAGGCACGCGGAGATAAGGTCAAGCGAGGAGTATCACACCACGGTCACGAGCTATCGCGACATTGGGCACATATTGGAACATCTCAATGCCCAGGATGAAGAACTGCTAAAGCAGACCAGGTTGCTCGAAGAGCTTGTCAAAAAATGAGAAAGCTTTGCACGAGGAGTTGCCATGGAAGAACGAACTGGCTGCGATCACACTATGACAAATCAGGCGCCGTAGTCCATGCTGATGTAATGGCAGGGGCAGGTCATGGCGCAGACAGAGCAGCCGCTGCATTTGGCGTAGTCGGTAAACATGTTCAGTCCCACCGGCCGCGTCAAATCTTTACTGATTGCTTCCCAGGGGCAATAAATGCGGCAGCGGTCGCAGACAAAACAGCGGCCGCAGCTCATGCAGCGCCCCGCCTCGCTGACGGCCTCTTCCCGGGTCAGGGGCAGGTTGACCTCCCTGAAGTCACGGATCCGCTCCGCCACCGGTTCGGCGCCGGCGTCGTGACGCCGTTCGGTGGGGTAATAATCAAGCCGCATTTCCAAGGCATCGACGGGCGCAGGCACGAAGGGCCGGCGGGATGCCCGGCCCTGGAGGAAATCATCGATAGCCCGGGCGGCCCGGCGCCCCTGGCCGATGGCGGCTGTAGCGAAACCCGGCGACAGCATGTCGCCGCCGGCAAAGACGCCGGGGCTGGGCGTCTCGAAAAATGGCGACACCTGCATGCGGCCGCCGGCGCCGGCGAGTTTCTCAATGCCGGTCAGGTCGGATCTCTGGCCCAGGGCGGCAATGACTGTATCCGCGGACGCGGAGAATCCGGAGCCTTCGACGGCTACCGGGCGGTGACGTCCGGATGAATCCATCGGACCCGGCTCGGTCCTGATGAGATCGACCACAAGTGCAGCCCGGTCATCCGGGGACCGGTTGATCTGAAGCGGCTGCACCTGGAACTCGAATCTGATCCCTTCCTTTTCGGCTTCGGAGATCTCGCTGGGGATTGCCGGCATTTCATCCCGGGTGCGGCGGTAGGCCACCGTCACCTCCGCACCCAGCCTCAAGGCGGCGCGCGCCGCGTCGATAGCCCCGTTGCCGCCGCCGATCACCAGCACCCGGCGGCCGGCGTTACGTAATTCCCCGGTATTTGCCCGGCTGAGAAAATCCTGTGCCGGCCACACGCCCGGCAGATCATCGCCGCGGATTTCCAGGCTGATTCCCCGGTGAGCTCCGACGGCGACATAGACCGCGCCGTACTGCCGGCGCAGCTCATCCAGTTTGACATCGGCGCCGATTCTGACGCCGTAT
>JAJYIN010000147.1 GCA_021790075.1 Actinomycetes bacterium
TACTGGCTGACCCGCCCGCCGCAGTCAATCGTGCTCACGGGCATTGTGGCGACCAACGATGTCCGGGTGGGCTCCCAGATCGAGGGGCGTTTGCAGAAGCTCATGGTTCAACAAGGCGACACGGTCAAAAAGGGCCAATTGCTGGCAGTCATCCAACCCCAGGAATGGAAGGCGAACCGGGATTATTACGAGAACACCGAGGAAGAGTCGGCTGCGGATATGAAGCAGGCCCAAGCGAATCTGGATTTCCAGGAGGCCCAGACCCGTGAGCAGATCCGCCAGGCGCGGGCCAATCTGGCCATGTACGAGAATCAGGTGAGTCAAGCCACGGCCGATCTGGAGTACGCACGGCTCAGTTTCGGACGGGCCAAAGCCATGCAGGCCCAGAAGATCAATTCGGAGGCGGATTACGACCTGGCGCGGACGAATTACGCTGCCGCCGAGGCGCATGTCGAATCCCTCCACAAACAGGTGCAGGCAGCGGAGGCCGCTTTGGCGCTGGCCCAGGCCAATATCGAACAAGTCGCCGCCCGCAGGGCCGCCTTGGCCGCCAGCACTTATCACCTAGCTGCTGCCCACGCCCAGACTGAAAAGGCCGACGTGTATCTCGGCTACACGGAGATTCACGCCCCGATCGACGGCATCGTCGACGTGCGAGCCGCCCTCCAGGGCGAGGTTGTGACCGCCGGCCAGGCCATCCTCACCCTGATCAACCCCAATGACCTCTGGGTCCGGATCGACGTGGAGGAAAGCTACATCGGCCGCATTCACCTAGGCGACAAATTGACAGTGCGTCTCCCCTCCGGCGTCACCCGCGAGGGAACGGTCTTCTTCCGCGGGGTGGATGCCGACTACGCCACCCAGCGCGATGTCAGCCGCACTAAGCGCGACATCAAGACCTTCGAAGTACGCCTGCGCTGCGACAACAGCGACCGCAGCCTCGCCCTGGGGATGACCGCTTACGTCACCCTGCCGCTGAGGTGACCACCGTGATGGCCGCAGGGGCACCCGCCCTTCCTCCCCCCAAGCTTGACGTCGAAGTCGACAACCTGACCAAGTCCTTCGGCGACTTCTGCGCCGTCGACCACCTCAGCTTCACGGTCAATCACGGGGAGGTCTTCGGCCTCCTCGGACCCAACGGCGCCGGCAAGTCGACGCTTATCCGCGTGCTCACGACGCTAGTCGCCCCCACCTCCGGCCAGGCCCGCATCATCGGCCACGACATCGTCCGCAACCCCAACGAGGTCCGCCAAGCCATCGGCGTAATCCCGCAGGCCATGACCTCCGACCTCGACCTGAGCGCCACGGAGAACATGACCATTTTCGCTAAACTTTACGGCATCCCGCGCGCCAAGCGCCGTCAGGTGATCAATGAGCTTCTCGAAGCGGTGGACCTCGTGCCGTGGGCCGACAAGCCGGTCAAGATGTTCTCCGGCGGCATGCGGCGCCGGCTGGAGATTGCCCGCGGGTTGGTCCACGAGCCGAAGGTCTTTTTCCTCGACGAACCGACCACCGGCCTGGACCCGGTCTCCCGGGTTTCCGTGTGGGAGATGCTCACCAAGCTCAAGGAGGAGCACGACCTGACCATCATCCTTACCACCCATTACATGGATGAGGCGGACAAGCTCTGCGATCGCATTGCGATCGTGGATCACGGGAAACTGGTGGCCCTCGATGCCCCGCTGAAGCTCAAGGCTTCGATTCCGGGCAAGAACGTGATCGAGGTGAGCTTCACCAAGGTACCGGCGGGCTGGGCCCACACTCTCGAAACCCTGCCGGAGGTCGCCGAGGTCAAGGCGGAGGATCAGGTCTTTCGCATCGCATCCCACAATGGCCCCAGCACCACGGTTGCCCTGATGGATGCAGCGCGAAAGGCAGAAGTAGCCATTGCCTCTCTATCCGTGCAGAGCACAACCCTTGACGATGTCTTTGTTCACTACACGGGAAGGCAGCTGCGCGATGCGCTCCAGAGCCCAGCCGCCAGCGAAAGCCCATTCATGCAGCGCCGGAAATGAGACCGTGGCTTTAAATTTGTACGGAATCTTCCGGTGGGTGGCTATCTTCGGGCAAATGAAAAAAACCTAAGCGGACACCGCCTTTTTCTCAAGGAATCGGGTGGGGAATCATGAAAATTGAGTTGAATCGGATCTTGGCCCTTATCGAGCGTGATATGCGCCGCTTCCGCCGCAGTCCCACGTTGATGATCGTCTCGATGTTCTTCCCCCTGGTGCAGCTCGTAGTCCTCGGTTACGCCTTCGGGGGCAAGGTGAAACATCTGGAAGTCGGCGTGGTCGACCAGGACCACCGGGTGCCAGCCGTGCAGCTGAAGGAGATGTTCAACGCCGTGGCCGCCAATGCGCAAACGTTTGAAACCATCTCGTACACCGACGAGGGGAAGGCCATGCACGATCTGCGCACCGGCCGCATCAACGGGGTCCTGAGCATTCCTCCGGAATTCTCGCGCAAGGTGCTGGCCAACGCCAATCCCCGCATCGCCCTCATCGAAGACAACACGGACCAGTTCAGCTCCTCGGCCCTGGCCGCCAGTCTCAACGAAATCCTCAGTGCTTACAATCAAAAGCCGGTGCCCCCCCGGCAGACCAGCACCGTCACCCTAGCGGTGGTCGAAGTCTACCCTTACGTGCCTTACATCCAGTATTTGCTCCCCGGCACCATCGTCCTGTCGATCTTCGTGTCCGCCATGATCGGTGGCGGCATCATCTTCATCGACGACAAGGCGCGCGGCCTGCACGAGGGGTATCTGGTGACCCCCATCACCAAATTCGACCTCATCCTGGGCTTCAATCTCGCCGGGGCTCTGAAGGCGATCCTGGCCGGCCTGGTGCTGGTCACTCTCGGCTCGCTGATCGCCGGCATTCCGGACCCCCTTAACCCGCTGCGCCTGGCGCGGATGCTGTTCCTGGTGGGGCTGACTTCTCTGGCGCTCATCAGCATGATGTTTCTGCTCATGGTGAGAGTGAGCGATCCCCTGGTCCCCCGCGCCATTTTCGGCGTGCTCAACACCGTTCTTTTCTTTCCCAGCGGCGCGGTTTACCCGACCAATGCCTTTCCCCCCTGGATGAAAGCGATCACCGTGGTCGATCCGTTCACCTACGCGGTTCACGGATTCAAGTCGCTGATTCTGAAAAACACAAGCATCGCTGCCATCGGCGGCGACATCTTCTTTCTGAGCGTCTTCACGCTGCTCGCCATGGCCGCGGCCACTCTGCTCTTCCGCCGCACCCTCTAAAGCAATCCCATTTGAAATTTGCAGAAGCTTGGCAATTCCTTCCTATTCAGCCTCGGTATCGCCCTATCCGTCATCAGCAGATGGATGGTTTAGGGGTATTCTGCAGTCATCCGGCGGGCGCCGGTTGGCAATGACGGCCCCGCATGTCCATGCTATTATCCAGAAAGAAAATAAAGACCGTCGACTTGTAAAAATATGTGAAAATTCCTTTTATTTATGAAATGCATCGAGCGATTCCTTGGGTTCGCCGAAAACCGGTGAGGAAATGATGAGGTTGACTCGTCCCTTGATTGCCGTGCTGACCACGATGGCTTTGACCGGCTGTATGGTCGGCCCCAACTTCCATGCCCCGGCCCCTCCGGCCACCAATGCCTACACGGCCTCACCGCTGCCGAAGCAGACCGACACCGCCCCGGTGAAGGGCGGCTCGCCCCAGCGCTTTATTTTTGCGCAGGAGCTCACCGCTCAGTGGTGGGCCCTGTTCCGTTCTCCCGGGCTCGATGCACTGATCAAGCAAGCGCTCAGGGAAAGCCCGTCGCTGGCTGCGGCCGAGGCCGCCCTGACCGAAGCCCGGGAGAACCTTCGGGCCGCCGGCGGTGCTCTGCTCTATCCCAAGGTCGATGCCGGTTTGCAGGCCAACCGCGAACGCATTTCCGGGGCCACCTTCGGCGGATCGAGCCTCGAGCTCAGTTTGTTCAACGCCTCGGTCGAAGTTGCCTACACCCTCGATCTGGTCGGCGGTTCGCGGCGGCAGCTCGAAGGCCTGCGCGCCCGGGTCGACTATCAGCGCTTCCTGTATGAGGCCGCCTACCTGACCCTCACCGCGAACCTGACGACCACCGCCATTCGGGAGGCGTCGCTGCGGGCGCAGATCGATGCGACCCGTGATATGCTGAAAGCCGAAGAGCAACTGCTGACCCTGGTTCAGCGACAATTCGAGCTGGGTGCCGTGCCCCAGGCCTCGGTCCTCACCCAGCAGTCGGAGCTCGCCAAGACCCGGGCCACCCTGCCGCCGCTCCAAATGCAACTCGCCTTTACCCGCCATGCTTTGGCGGCTTTGGCGGGACGGATGCCCTCTCAAGAAGGTCTGCCGAGTTTCAAGTTGGATGCGCTGGAGCTGCCGAAGGAGCTCCCGGTGAGCCTCCCTTCGGCCCTGGTCCATCAGCGCCCTGACATCCGGGCGAGCGAAGCCTTGCTTCATCAGGCGAGTGCAGCAGTGGGGGTGGCCACGGCGAACCTCTATCCACAGGTAACCCTGAGCGGCAGCTATGGAGTTGAGTCTTCCGACACCGGCGACCTGTTTACCGGCCAAAATGTGGTTTGGAACCTGGGGGCCGGCTTGCTCCAGCCGATCTTTCACGGCGGAGAGCTTTCCGCCAAGCGCCGAGCGGCCATTGCCGCTTACGATCAGGCGGCGGCGCAATACAGGCAGACAGTGCTCCAGGCGTTTCAGAACGTAGCCGATGTGCTGAGGGCTCTGGAGACGGATGCCCGGACGCTGCGGGCGCAGGCCGACGCCGAAACCGCCGCCAAGGCGAGCCTTGACCTGACCCGGAAGCAGTTCGATCTCGGGGCTGTGAGTTATCTCTCGCTGCTGGTGGCCCAACGCGACGAGCTGCAGGCCCGCATTAGTCTGGTCGCCGCCCAGGCCCAGCGTTATGCCGACACGGCCGCTCTATTTCAGGCCTTGGGAGGCGGCTGGTGGCAACGAGCAACGGCGGCCCCGCAGATGGAGGCGGCATCGGCTGCCAAAGCGGACTGACCGGCAAGGCGAATATGATCTGAAGGCGATAGCTCCCGGAGGGGCTCCGCCTTCATTTCGCATATGATCTTCTCCAACGGACCAACGAGTCGCTGCACGGTAATGCGACCCGCCTATCCGATTCCGTTGCTGTGCCGTGTGCTCGGTGTTTCCGCAAGCGGATATCATGCTTGGCGCAGCCGTCCGCCGTCGCGAGATCCAGGCCGCCCATCGACGCTTCGGGTAGTGCAAATGGAGACTTGCAATGTTGACTCGCAGTGGCTGGGGATGGATTAGCGGGTATAGGTTTGCTGTCGATCCAGCAAAT
>JAJYIN010000148.1 GCA_021790075.1 Actinomycetes bacterium
ATCTGTGATGGTGCCGGACGGCCTCGCCGGGCAGACCGCCAGCTTCGTGGAAGCCAAACTGCGCGAGGTCGGCCTCAATCCCAACCGCCAGCCGGATACATACTCCAGCACGGTGGCAGAGGGCAACGTCATCTCAGTCGATCCGGCTTCAGGGACCCCTGTGCAAAAAGGGTCAGCTGTCAAGTACGTGGTCAGCAAGGGTCCGGCGCCTCCCAAGGTCGTTACGGTGCCCGATGTGACCGGGCTCAGCGTGGGCGACGCCTCCAGCAAGCTGAGCCAGGCGGGTCTGGCCCTGGGAAGCACCAGCGAGAAATACTCGGACTCGGTGCCTTCCGGGGAGATTATCAGCCAGAATCCGGCGGCCGGCTCCCAGGCCAACCAGGGCTCTTCGGTCAATGTGGTGGCCAGCAAGGGGCCCCAGCCGTCGCCCCAGGTGACGGTGCCCAGTGTCCAGGGCCAGACGGCGGGGCAGGCAGCCGCCACTCTGGGCGCCGCCGGGCTGGCGCTGGGAAATATCACCAAGCAGCCGTCACTGTCGGTTCCGGTCGGGCACATCATCAGCCAGAATCCGGCCGCCGGGACCAAGGTCGACCCGGGCTCGTCCGTGGATGTGGTGGTGAGCACCGGGCCGGATTAACCCGGGAACAGAGGCAGGGTGAGGCGCCGGGCAGCAGAAAGCCCGCCTTGCATAATGACTGTTTGATTGAGCGCAAATGAAGGCGCCGGCCCCCTGCGGGGGCCGGCGCCTCTTTGCTGCGGATGCCGGACACGGGCCCGGCTTTGCCATAATCGAACGCCTAACTGCCGTCCGGCGTCGCTCCGGTCACGACCGGGAACGTATGCTTGTCGGCGGCGGTGAACTGCCTGCCGACCGTGTTGTTCCAGGTGGCGATGTCGAAGCCAAGAGCCCCCGTGTTGAACTTGCTCTGGTCGATGTTGAGCAGGTTCAGCCCGACCGCCACGAACTCCTCCGTGTACTGGTTGTCACCGACAACGAGGATCTGCTTGGCCGTGCTGATCTTCTTCAGGTTTGGATAAGTGCCGTTTTCCTGGTTGAACATCGTCTTGTAATCGACGTTGACCGCGCCGGGCATGTGGCCCTTGGCGTATTCATCGGCGCTGCGGATGTCGATGACGGTGTAGTCGCTGAGCGGTTTGTCTTTGACCGTCTGCGCGCCCTTGTCGATGTTCAGCCGGCCGGGCATGTCGGCGAGCACTGCCTGGGCCTGCTTCTGGAAATCATTGGTCACCGACGGCAGCGAGGCGCTCGCGGCCGGCTGGTTGGCCTTTGTTTCCAGAGGGTACGTGTTGTTGTAGGTCGGCGGTGTTTCCACCGAGTTGTATCCCATCATGCCCCAGTCCAGGCCGACGATCTTGGGCGCCGGCGTGCCCAGCTGGCCCGACTGCGCCAGCTCATAAAGGACCGGCATATCGATGCTCTGGGTGTGGGCCGTATAGCAGTGGACCACGATGGTCTTGTCCGCATGGCTGGCCAGCGCCGTGCTGATCTTGCTGACGTTGGCCGGGTCGGCCACCTTGCGGAAGGGCACATTGATGGCTCCCTTGATGTGGCCTGGCGACTTGGCGCTCGCATTGGCATAGTCGGTCTCATCCCTGACGTCGAGGACCAGGGGGTCGTTATTCGGATTGCCATCGGTGAGGATGGTGTTGAGCTCGGTGGGGCTCATGGGTTTGACGCTCGGCGAGTTGAGGAATT
This sequence comes from Actinomycetes bacterium, assembly GCA_021790075.1. Classification (GTDB taxonomy): domain Bacteria; phylum Actinomycetota; class Thermoleophilia; order BMS3ABIN01; family BMS3ABIN01; genus JAJYIN01. The sequence goes on from JAJYIN010000148.1 coordinate 1,718, forward strand.
CGGTCATCATCTTCGCCGTTTTGTCAAAATTGGTTTGCTGCGCTGCTGTCGCCGTTGTCCCGGCGGTCGTGCCCGTAGAGCCGCCGCAGCCCGCCGCCAGGACGACCAGCAGCAACGCCAGGGCGGCGGCCCCCGCCATCAGCAAAGCCTTGATTATTCTGTTTCTGCTCATTATCTTCTTTGCTCCTTTCAATTGTCCGGCATCATGAGTCAGAAAAATCAGATCCCTGGAGCTCAGGGTGGAATCATGACGCGAGAAAGCAATATGACGATGGAATACAAGATCCACCTCCCCGGTGAGTGTTGCGTATACGAGCGCCCAAAAAGGGCTAAACGGAAGCCAATTGGTTCTATTAGATATTTATATTACTTGCAGGCGGAAATTTCAATTTTTCCAGGGACGGTGGGGTCAGTTTTTTTCGTTTCCAGCCTGCTTCCAGCACCCCCTGTCCATTTCTTTCCAGGCTGGCCGGCGGCAGTCAGTCCCCAGACGCTGGCTCCGTGCCGCACGACGGCCCCGGCCCCCAGAAGCCGCCCAGGAAGATCTGGGATGATTTAATTTCAGCAAATCATGTCTGCCTGTTCGGCAACGCTGAATTAAATTCCTCTATTTGCGACAAAATACAACCTTTCCCGAACCGGGATACAACCAAAGAAGGATTGTCCGGGCGGCAACAAGCCGTTACTATCCGCTTGCCCCAATTACCCCTCTCACAAATGGTCATTTTGTCAAGTATTTATTTGGAAAGGGTGGGGTGGGGGCTTTGGTGCGTTCCTGGTTCTGTTCTTGCCGGCTCCGGCATGGGGCTATGTTATCGTTCCTTCTGGTGGCGATGGGGCTGTTGTTATGGCCGGCGCCGCCGGCGCGCGCGGCTGCGGGCGACGAATGGGTCACGAGCGCGGACTCGCGGGTTTCGGCTGTCTGCCCGTCGCCGCAGCAGCGCCCGGATATTTCCGGCGACACGGTGGTCTGGCAAGACCAGCGCGGCGGGCGCGACCGCATATTCATGAAGAAGCTGTCCAGCCGCGAGCCGGAGCGGGTGCTGGATGAGAGCGCTAATTATCAGTCTTTCCCGGTTATCGACGGCAATCTGGTGGTATGGGAACGGCTCGTTTCCCGGCCCGGCGATGGCCTCGCTTACCAGGTCGAATACATGCGCCTGGGGGAAGGTTGCCCGGGCAGCCCCGGCTGCACCCGGGTGGTTCCAGGCTATTTGAACCGGTGGACTGTGCCGGCGGTATCGGGCAGCCGTATCGTCTGGGCGGACATCCGGAACGGCAGCCGGGATGTTATCATGTTCGACGTTGACAGCGGCGCGGAACAGGTTATCGCGGGTGGCCCCGGAGACCAGGTCGAGCCGGCAATTGACGGCAATCTGGTGGCATGGATTGCCAACAGCGACTACAGCCTGGGCACGCCAAGAGTCAACGACCTTTACGTCCTGGATCTGGATACGGGCATGACCCGGCAGCTGACATTCGACGCCGGCAAAAACCTCCAGCAGCAGCCGGCTGTCAGCGGTAGCAGGATAGCGTTTCGCCAGCAGGCGTCCCTGGGGTCACCAGACAAGTCCGGCATCTGGATCATGGACCTGGCTGAGCCGGCCGGGGCAGCCCGCATGGTCAGCCATGGAAACGGAGCGGAGATAAACCCTGACATCGACGGTGACCTTATCACATGGGAAGTCATGGCGCGGACGGATGTAATCTGGCTGCAAGACCTGTCGACCGGCGTCAGCCAGAAGCTGTCCCAAGCCACGGCATATGCAGGGGTGCCCGCCATTTCCGGCAGCGATGTGGTTTGGCAGGACGACCGGGAAGGCCTCCGGGCCATTTACCACAACCGCCTGGGAGACCGGGCCCGCACACTGGCGGAGCGTTACAGGCCTGAACTACACTTCAGGCACGATATCAATGGCGGCAGCCGGGACGATTTCGAACCGCGGACCGTCGACATCCTGCTGGACGTTCCCGGCACGCGCCTGCTAAGAGCGGACGGGGATCCTGTTGAGGGGCCGACGCCACAGACGCTGGCGGCGAACACCGGCGGCGATAACTACCTGGATCTTCCCGGCAGCCCCGCCAACCCCCTGCACGATTACGCCGGCGACTACCTGGGTCAGCTGGGCCGCAAGCCGGACGGTTATCCCGTGACGGCATACAGCCGCGTTGTGCCCAACGCCGAGGGATCGGGCAAGACCGCCATCCAGTACTGGCTCTGTTATTACTACAACAACTGGTACAACAATCATGAGGGGGACTGGGAGATGGTGGAGGTCATCCTGGACGGCGGGCTCGAGCCCGAAATTGCCGCCTACTCCCAGCATGCAAAGGCCTTCCGGAAGTACTGGCAGGAAGATGGCCTTCACAGGAACGGCACGCACCCGATCGTCTATGTGGCCGAGGGCTCCCACGCCAATTACTTTGGCAACGGTTTCTTCCGCGGGATGCACACATCGGGAGACCAGACGGGCGACCGCTCCTCCACCATGCCGGCAATCGACATGCAGGAACTGGCCGGCGGCTGGGCTGCTTACGCCGGGCATTGGGGTCAGCCCTCCGCCTGGTACATGCCGCATGTCGACAGCGGCCCTCCCGGGCCCGCTTTCCAGCCAGCCAATCCCGACAACGGGCGTTACCCCTGGCAGGAACCGCTGGGTTGGGCCGGCGTCGAGACCAAGGGCTATGACAATGACGTGATCGTGGAGGCGGGCGGCGCTGAGCCAAACCTATATGACAGCCGCGGCAACCATACCGGCAGGAATGCCGCGGGGGTGATCGAATCGCAGGTGCCGGGTTCGGAGTATTTCGAGCGCCCCGGCGACGGCTCCAGGAACATAGTCGTCCATAACGCCGACGTGAACGCCGGCCTGCGGCTGGAGATCGTACCCGCCGGCTCCGCGACCGGCCAGCCGCCCGCTTCCCTCAGGGTTCAGGCTCCCGATTTCCAGGGAAACAGAATCAACCGGCTGTCATTCTCCGGACTGGCCTTGCCGCCCGGGTCCAGAGCGGCGCTGGCGGTGACGCCGGCGGGAGTTGCCTGCCTCGATCTTGACAGCGATGGGGACGGCGAGTCCGAGCAGTCGTTCGCACCGGGTTCAGAGGACTCCGTCATGCTTGATTTCACGCCGCCGGCCGCGGTCACCGATCTGACGGCCTCGCGCCCGGCCGGCTCCAGCGTCACGCTTTCCTGGACCGCCCCCGGGGATGACGGGAACGCAGGCGCGGCCGGCCATTACGAGCTGCGGTACTCCACGTCACCCATTACCACGGAAAACTGGACGGACGCCGTCAGGGTGGGCGGCGTGCCGGCGCCGCGGGAGGCTGGGGCACAGGAGGAAACCACCGTCACCGGCCTTGACTCCGGGACTGTGTATTACTTTGCCGTCCAGGCGCGCGATGAGGCCTGGCAGGCGTCGCCCCTGTCCAACCTGGTCAGCGCCGCCGCCGCCGGGCCGGCCCTGACCTGGTCCGGGAAGCGGTCATACTGGGCCGGCTGGGTTGACTATACCAACGGCGTGCTCACAGTGGACTATGCCCTTGGCAACCAGGGCGGTGAC
>JAJYIN010000149.1 GCA_021790075.1 Actinomycetes bacterium
CAACTCTCCAGGGAAAACAGGGGAATCCCTTCCCGGCGCATGCCGGAAGCCATGTCGGGCCAGGGGCAGTAGGCGCGCTCAGCCCAGGCGCCGGTCTGCCCGTTTATGAGCGAATAGAGGATCTGGACGGCCTGGTTGGCGGTGCCGATCTCGTAGACATCCGGGTAGCTGAAGATGATCCGGCTGGTATAGTCTTCCTTTACCGTACTGCCGACTTCACCGCCGATGTAGCGGGCGGGCTTTTCCACCCCCGGCAGCAGGGATTCGATTTTTGTCTCGATGGACTCGGGCAATACCCTCTAGCCGCGGAGCTTTTTGACCTTCTCGACCAGCGGCGCCAGCCTTGACGGCGTCAGCCGCGCCGAGCCGTCGAAATAAGCCTTGGCGGTGCGTCCCAGGGCCTGGGTGCCGCTGTAGGCTACCCCGCCCTTGATGGCCCAGCCCGGCCCCGGCAGCAGGTCCAGCGCCTGGCGGGCGGCAGCCCGGAGGCCAAAACCGGTCCCCACCACGCCCAGCAGTTCCAGGGCGCGCTCGGTGCCGACCGGCTCGCCATGAGCGGCGGCGATGCGCAGCACCATCCTGGCTTCATTGAGCGTCATCACCGGCATGTCGGCGCCGGGGAGAAAGAAGAGGACTCCCACGACGGCGTTCTGCCTGGCGGTCTGCCGGATAACGCGGTTGCAGGTTTCTTCCCGCAAAGCAGGAAGGTGTGAGGCCAGGGCGACAGCGCCATCGCCGGTGGCGTCCACCAACGCTTCGGCAAGGACATCAGCCGGAGGCCGCCCGTCCGGGGCGATGCCGACAACCCTCTGCGGCCCCACGCCTACGTCCGGCAGGGAGATCTGGACACCGGGCGCTTCCGTAAGCACCAGCACCACTGGGACACCGGCGTCACGGGCCTGGACCATCCCGCTCTTGAGCCCGTTGCCCACAAGCTCGCCGCCGGCCGCCACCACAACCGCCGCCCCCACGGAACCGTTATTGCCCAGGGGCATCCGGAACTCGCCGGCGCCGTAAGTGACCGTTTCCACAAGGTAATGTGCTTTCTCCGGGGCGGCTCCCTCGGTGATGGTTTCCCGCACGGCCGCCACGGCCTCGGCGTCGGAGCCAAGCACCAGCAGGCGGCGGGCGCCTTCCATCAGGGACTGCACCTCGCCGACCAGTGAAACTATTTTTCTCGGACTAAGCGGCAGCTTGCGCACGCCTGTACCTCCTGTCGCCGATCAGGCGGCTGCGAACGTGGATGCTTTCCAGCAGGCCGATCGCAACCAGGTTGGAAACCATGGAGCTGCCCCCGTAGCTAAGGAAGGGGAGCGGAATGCCGGTAATCGGCATGATGCCGATGGTCATGCCTATGTTAACAAAAATCTGGAACAACAGCATGGCCACGATGCCGCCGGCCACCAGGCTGCCAAACAGGCTCTCGGAGATGATGGCGATGCGCACCCCCCGCCAGATCACCAGCAGATACAGGGCCAGCAGCAGGGCGGCGCCCACAAAGCCGAGTTCTTCCCCCAACACGGAAAAAATGAAATCGGTGTGATGCTCCGGCAAGAAATTGAGCTGTGTCTGGGTGCCGTTGAAGAGCCCGGTGCCGGTAAGCAGGCCGGAGCCGATGGCGATCTTCGATTGCAGCAGGTGGTAGCCGGAGCCGCCCGGATCCTGATCGGGATGGAGGAAAACCAGCAACCGGTCGACCTGGTACTGCTTGAGCAGATGGATGCCGGCCAGCGGCAGCACCTCCATCACCATCACCACGGCGGCGCCAAAAGCGGCGCCGATCGCGGCGAAGTGGAGCCAGCGGGTGCCGTAGACGAACAGCAGCGCCAGGGTCACCGCCACCAGCACCAGGGTAGTGCCAAAATCAGGCTGCAGGAATACCAGCACCGCCGGCAGCGCCGCCAGGCCCAGGGTCATCATGGTAGTCTGCGCTTCCAGGTCGCCGCGCTGCCGGTCGGCCAGAAAACCCGCGACCACCAGGATCATGACCACCTTGGCCAGCTCGGAAGGCTGCAGGTTGAAGTAGCCCAGAGAGATCCAGCGCTGGCCGCCCATTGCGGTCGTCCCAATGAAGAAGACGATCAGGATCAACCCCAGGATGCCCGCATACATGTAGTTCCGGTAGGCCCTGAAACCCCGGAAATCCACGAAAGTCGCCACCGCCATGAGCACGGCGCCGATGATGGCGGCGATTCCCTGCATCTTCACATAATAATAAGGGCTGGGCAGATTGGGGTCGGAGTGGGTGGCGCTGTAGATGACCACCAGTCCGTAGACGACTAGGCCCAGGACCGCCGCCAGCAGCCCGTAGTCAAAATGCCTTAAATACGTGCGAATCTCCACGCCTGCTCACCCGCCTGTCGGAGCCGTGGTTGTAGTGGTGGTTCCGGTCGCCGCCGGCGGCTGGGCTTGCGGGAACAGGGCCTCCATGATCTTCTTGACGGCCGGCGCCGCCGAGGTGCTGCCGCCGCCGCCCTGCTCGATCTGCACAACAACCACATATTTGGGATCGTTGGCGGGCGCGTAGGCGGCGTACCAGGCATAGTCGGCTTTGCCCGCCACCTGGGCGGTGCCGCTCTTGCCGGCAATGACCGGCTGGAAGCCGGCAAAGACGCTGCCGATGGCTGACCCCGGCTGCGCCGCCCCGATCAGCGCCTGCTGGACCAGGCGCATGTTGTCCGGCGAGATGGGCAGGTCCGACTCCACTTCCGGCTGCCATTCCTTGATAGTCTCATTGGTGACCGGGTCCGTAACCCGGAGCCCGATGTGCGGTTTCATGATCCGGCCGTTGTTGGCGATGGCTGAATAGACCATCGCCATCTGCATCGGCGTGGCCAACACGTCGCCCTGTCCGATGGCCATGTTGACGCTGTTGCCGGGCAGCCACATCTTGTCGATTGCGGTCTGGCCGACCTGCTGCTTCCATTGGGGATCGGGCACCCGCCCCTTCGCCTCCCCGGGCAGGTCGATGCCGGTGGGACTCCCGAGACCCATCAGCCGCGCCCACTTTTGCAGACCCTGATTATTGTTGTTGTTGTAGAACCGGTAACCCACTTCGTAAAAATAGGTGTCGCAGGACATGACGATCGCCCGGTGCAGGTCGACGATGCCGAGGGCGGACCAGTCGTGGAAGACTACTGTGGGATCTCCGGGAACGTGCCAGGTGCCGGTACTATTGACGGTTTCGCTCGGCGTGATCATCCCTTCCTGGAGCCCGGCGAAGGTGCTGATCACCTTGAAAGTGGAACCGGGCGGATACTGCCCCTGGATGGCCCGGTTCAGCAGCGGGTCGCCCGCCGCGGGGTCGGTCAGCTGCTGGTACTGCGCCGTGCTCATGCCTCCCACCCAGACCGACGGATCATAATTAGGCATGCTGGCCATGGCCAGCACTTCACCGGTCTTCGGGTCCATGACGATGGCGGAGCCGGCGTTGGCGGGGTAGTGTTTGGAGCGGGCCAGGTCGATGCCGTAACGGAGAGCATCCTCCGTGGCTTTCTGGATGCGGCTGTCAATGGTGAGGACGACGTTCTTGCCCGGCTGGGCCATGACGCTCGACAGCTCCTGTTTCGGCTTGCCGCTGGCGTCCACTTCGACCTGCTGGCCGCCGTCGACGCCCTTGAGCCAGTAATCGAACTGGTACTCGGCGCCGTCCTGGCCGATCTCGTCGCCTGCCTTGTAGCCGTCCTGGTACCGCGGCTCCTTGAGCTCCTTCTCGTCTATCTGGCCCACATGCCCCAGCACGTGCGCCGCTTCGCTGCCCTGGGGATAGCTCCTGAGCGGATATTTCTTGATGTCGACGCCGGGGAAATAGAGCGGCGTCCGCTCGATCAGGTAGCTCTTCATCTCCGGGGTGATGTCCTTCTTCACTACCACGGATGTGTAAGTATCGTTCTTGTGGGCGTCAAGCTGCTTCTGGATATCTTCCGGCGACACCTGGATCACCTGGCTGAGGGCGGCGATCTCCTGTTGCGGGTTCTTCATTGCCGGCGGGAAGACAGTTACCGCCAGCCCTGCCCGGTTCTCCACCAGCGGTTGCTGGTTGCGGTCAACAATGATCCCCCGCGGCGCCTCCTCGGGTACGAAGCGCACCCGGTTGTTCTCCGCCATGGCGGTGTATTCGTTGCCGGAGATGACCTGCAGGAACCAGATGCGGAAAATGAGGATGCCGAAAAGCAGCAGCGCCCCCACCCCCATGAGCCCGGCCCGCAGGGCCACGGACGGCAGCTGCCTGTTTTTCTTACTACGGCTGTTACTGAGTACGGAAGGCATTTGAAATAAGCCTGCTTTCCCTTATTGCTTGGCAGTAAACACGTTTTCCCGGTTGTCGTTGCCCAGCCACCAGCGGCAGACGGCATAAACCGGCGCCGCCAGCAGGCCGTTGAGAAAAGCCGTTGGCAGTACCACTCTGAGCAACACGAAGCCCACCGATGCTTCCACGCCCAGCAGGAACATGATCATGGCGTAGAGCAACTGGACCATGAGTGAGAAGATAAACACAATCAGCAGCGGCGGGAACCAGGAGGCCGGGTCGACCCTTTCAGCGAGGCGGCCGCTGAAATATCCCGACAGCGTGAACAGGAATGAGGAGATGCCCATCGTCTGCACCAGAGAGATGTCGATGAGCAAACCGGTGGAAAAACCGACCACGGCGCCCCAGAGCGGTCCCCGCATCATGGCCAGGCAGATGACCACCACCAGGGTGGCGTCGGGCCTGGCCCCCAGCACTGTCAGATACGGGGCGACCGTCGTCTGCAGCACGACCGCCAGCAGGATGACGGCCACCACCTTGAGCATGGACAGCGGCGTCTCCTGAACGGCGGCGGGAGCAGCCCCGTCCTCCGGCTGTGACAGCACACGGGTGCGCCTGAGATTCCGGGTCCTGGCCATTTTAGCCGCCACCCCCGATGATGGGCGGCTGGTCCGACCCGGCCGGAGGTATCATCACCATCACTTCCTCCAGGCTGCTGAAATCGACAAAGGGAGTGATGGAGATGCTCTTGAAGTACTCCACTTCCTGATCAGACACCTCGTCAACCACGCCGATGGGTACGCCTTTGACAAACAGCTTGCCTGTGCCCGATGTAACCACGACGTCGTTCTTGGACACCTTCTGGTTCTTGTCGACGAAGTCCATCTCCAGCTGGCCGTTGATGCTGCCGATCACCGTCCCCTGCGACGAA
>JAJYIN010000150.1 GCA_021790075.1 Actinomycetes bacterium
AGCCACAGCTGCTCTTCCTACCCGGCGGCGGCCCGACGCACACAGGCCACAGCCGGGAAAAAACTTATATTTCCCGGGCCAACCCCTCCAGATACTTCACCATGCGGCGGGCCCGCGCGGAATCGGCCAGCACCAGCAGGACAGTATCGTCGCCGGCCACGGTGCCGACGATGTCCGGGTGCTCCAGCTCATCAATTGCGCGCCCGGCGCCGGGCGCCGTACCCGGCTCAAGACGCACCACCACCAGGTTCTGGGCCGCTCTCACAGTGGCCCCCGACTCCGTCAGCGTCCGCGCCAGCACCTCTTCGGGGTCACGCCGGGCGGCCGCCGGCAGCAACACATACCGGATGCTCCCCTGGCGGTCGCTGCCTTTCTGCACTCCCATCTCCCTGAGGTCGCGCGAGATGGTCGCCTGGGTGACGCTGACTCCCAGTTTCTCGAGTGCCCCCACCAGTTCGCCCTGGTTGACCAGGGGTTCTTCTCTTATCAAAGATCCAATCAGCTGCTGGCGCTCACTCTTGCGCACTGCCCATCAACCTCTTGAGGAGTTCCTTCTGGGCATGCAGCCGGTTCTCCGCCTGCTGAAAGACGATGGAGCGAGGGCCGTCCATCACCTCGGCCGATATCTCCTCTCCGCGGTGCGCCGGCAGGCAGTGCATGACGCGGCAGTCCGGCCCCGCCTGCGCCAGCAGCGGCGCGTCGATCCGGTATGGCAGCAGCCGCTCCCGCTTCTCAGGCACGCTCTGCTGTCCCATACTGAACCAGACGTCCGTATAGAGGAAGTCGGCCTCCCGCACGGCTTCAGCGGGCTCGGTGATGACGTCGACCCTGCCGCCGCTGGCCGCGGCCAGTTCCCGGGATTCGGCGATCGCCCATTGAGGCACCGTCAGCTCCGGAGGGGTCGAGAGCACTACGTGGGCGCCCACATAAGCGCACATGCAGGCCAGGGAGACGGCGACATTGTTGCCGTCTCCCAGATAGACCACCTTGACCTTGGTCAGGTCTTCGTGGTATTCGGAAATCGTCATTATATCCGCCAGCGCCTGGCAGGGATGCCGGTCATCTGTGAGGCCGTTGATCACCGGGATCGTGGCGGCGGCGGCAAACTCCTCCACGTCGCGCTGGCTGAAGGTGCGGATGACCACGCCGTCCAGGTAACCCGAGAGTACGCGGGCGGTGTCCTGGATGGTCTCACCGCGGCCCAGCTGCAGCTCTGCTTCGTTGAGGAAGAGGGCATGGCCGCCCAGCTGGTACGCGCCCACCGTGAACGAGACGCGGGTGCGGGTCGAGGGCTTGGAGAAGATGAGGCCCAGATAGCGGCCAGCCAGTACCTGGGAGCGCTCCCCCCGGCTGGCGCGGGCGTCCGCGATCAGACCCAGGGTCTCTTCCTTTGATAAATCTGTTTCTTTGAGGTAATGACGCATGGAAGCCTCGGCCCTGGTTCAGACGGATAAAGCGGTTTCTAGGAATTCGACCACCTGATCGATCATCCTCTCTTCCACAATCAACGGCGGCAGGAAGCGCAGCGTATTTGCGGAAGTGTTATTGAGGAGGATTTTCGCCGCCAGCGCCTGGCCGGCCACCTCGGCCGCCCGCGGCTCGGGCAGATCGACGGCGTTCATCAGCCCCAGGCCGCGCACCCCGGTGACCAGCCCCCGATCCTGGAGCTTCCTCAGCATCGACCGCATGTACTCGCCCCTGGCGTCCACGCTTTCCAGGAAACCCGGGGCGGTCAGTTCGCGCATGACGGCGATGCCGGCGGCGCAGGGCACGGGGCCGCCGCCGAAAGTGGTAGCGTGCGTGCCCGGCCCCAGAACGTCGGAATATGGAGGTGCGGCCACGCAGGCGCCAATCGGCAGCGCTCCCGCCAGGCTCTTGGCCAGGGTGATCACATCGGGTTTGACCCCGGAATGCTGGTAGGCATATAGCTTCCCGGTGCGGCCCATCCCGGTCTGGACCTCGTCGAAGACGAGCAGGGCCTGGTGCCTGCCGGCCAGTTCCCGGGCCACCTGGAGGAATTCGCTGTTAAGCGGGTGCACGCCGCCTTCACCCTGGACCGGCTCGAGCATGATGGCGCAGACGCTGTCATCCATGGCGGCGGCCAGGCCGACGAGGTCATTCGGCGCCACGTATGTGAAGCCGGGCAGCAGCGGCTTGAACGGTTCCTGCTTGGCCGGCTGCGCCGTGGCCGTCAGCGTGGCCATGGTGCGCCCGTGAAAACCGTTTTCGAGCGTGATGATGCGGTGCTTGCCCTCGCCGGCCAGATCGCGGCCGTACTTGCGGGCCAGCTTGATGGCGCACTCGTTGGCCCCGGCGCCGCTATTGGCGAAGAAAACCTTGCCTCCCAGACTGCTTTCCGAGAGCAGCCGGGCCAGTTCTCCCCCGGGGCGGGTGTAATAAAGGTTGCAGGTGTGGATGAGCTCGGCGACCTGTTCCTGGACCGCCGCCACCACAGCCGGGTGGCAATGGCCCAGATTGTTGATGGAGAGGCCGGCGACGAAATCGAGGTAGGCGTTGCCTTCCTCATCGTAGAGGTAGCAGCCCTGGCCGCGCACAAAGGCAGCCGGCTGCCGGCCATATGTTGGCATGACATACTTTTCGTATTGTTCGATGATCCCGTCCATGACGCCGGTTTCTACCCTTCTATCTTGGTTCCGATGCCTTCCCGCGTAAAGATCTCCAGCAGCAGCGCGTGCGGCACGCGGCCGTCGATGATGTGGGCGCTGTTCACGCCGCCGGTGAGCGCCCGGCTGACCGCCCGCAGCTTGGGTATCATCCCTTTTGATACCGCGCCGCTCATCGCCATCGCCTCCACCTCGGGCAGGCTGCACTGCGAGATCAGGGAGCCCGGATCGTCGACATCGGCATAAAGCCCCTCGACATCGGTGAGAAAGATGGCCTTCTCGGCCTCCAGCGCCACCGCCAGCACCGAAGCCACCTCATCGGCGTTGATGTTGTAGCTGGTGCCCCGCGCGTCCGCCCCCACCGAGGCCACCACCGGGATGAAATCGCCGCCGAGACTTTGTAATACCTCAGTATTGATGTCAAGGATGCGGCCAACCTGCCCCAGGTCGATCTTCTCTCCCTGCTCCCCGGTGAGGATGCGCTTTTCTGCCAGGATGAGGCGGCCATCGTCGCCGCCCAGCCCCACGGCCGGCACGCCGTGCTGGTTGACGAGCGCCACTACCTCCTTGTTCACCTTTCCCACCAACACCATCTTGGCCAGCTCCATGGTGGCGGCGTCCGTCACCCGCAGGCCCTGGACGAACCTGACTTCCATCGACAGTTTCTCCATGTAGGAACTGATGTCGGGCCCGCCGCCGTGAACGATCACCGGGTTCATGCCCACGTACTTGCAGAGGGCGATGTCGGTAGCAAAGCCTTCCTTGAGCTCGGCGCTCTTCATGGCGCTGCCGCCATACTTGATCACCACGGTCTTGCCGGAGAACTGCTTGATGTACGGCAGCGCCTCCAGGAGGATCTCGACTCGTTTCTGGTGCTTGGAAGTCATGTCGCCACCCAGGTCATGTGGAATACTCCGCGTTGAGCGTCACGTAGTCATGGGACAGGTCGGAGAAATACATAGTATACGAACCGGAGCCCCGGTGCAGGTCCAGCGTCACACTGATCTCCGGCTGCAGCATTATTTTTTCCAGGCTCTTTTCATCCACCGGTTCGTCAGTGACGGCGCCGGCCCGGGCCAGACAGACGCCTTCGTAGAAAATGTCGGCCTCCAGCCGCGGCTCACCGGCCAGCGCTGCACCGGCGGCGGCCATGATCCTGCCCCAGTTGGCGTCCTGGCCGAAAAATGCGGTCTGCACCAGTGGGGAATTGGCGGCCGCCCGGGCCACGAATGCGGCTTCCTCCCGGGCTGAGGCGCCGGTGACATTGAGTTCTACGGTCTTGGTGGCGCCCTCGCCGTCGGCCACCATCTTGAGCGCCATGCTCTTGCAGACAGCGGCCAGCGCCTCGGTGAACAGCCCGGCATCGTTGCTGCCGGGGGAGAGCGTGACGCCACTGGCGCCGCTGGCCATCAGGAATATGCAGTCGTTGGTGCTCATGTCGCCGTCGACGCTGATGCAGTTGAAAGAAGCCCCTGCGGCCGTAGCGAGGATGTCATACAGGAGTCCCGATGGCGCCTGGGCATCAGTGGTGACAAAAGCGAGCAGGGTCGCCATATTGGGGGCGATCATGCCGGCCCCCTTGGCGCAGATGCCGATGCTGACCGTGCCGGCGCCCAGCCTCACCTCGACGGCGCCTTCCTTGCTGATGCGATCCGTGGTCTGGATCGACTCGGCGAAGAGGCTGCCGCTGATCTCCGACAGCGACCGCGACGCCTCGATGATGCCGGATGCCATCAGGTCCATGGGGAGCGGCCGGCCGATGATCCCGGTGGACGCCACCGCCATCCGCCCCGGCGGGACGCCGGTATACTCCTCTGCCAGCCGCACCATCTCCCCGGCGTCCTTCAGCCCCTGCTCACCGGTGCAGGCATTGGCGGAACCGCTATTGACGATGATTCCCTGGATGGCGCCGGTGTCGGTTTCCTCCTGGCACACCCGCACCGGCGCCGCCGCGGCTGCGTTGGGAGTAAACAGCGCCGCCGAGGAACACGGCCCCTTCCCCACCAGCAGCCCCAGGTCTGGCTTGCCCGATTTCTTCAGGCCGGCCTGCACGCCGGCGGCCACAAAACCTGCGGGCGTGGTCACCGAGCCGGGAAGCTCGGTGACGTGCTCCGGCTTGGTTATGAACTTGGAAGTAAAAAGATGCATGTCTGACCTCTAATTCCGTATATTACGGCAAATTTTAGAATATTTATACATCATATGTCAAATTTATACATCATATATTCAGGAATTGAGTGGGCATGAATTCTGACGGGCAAGGAAAGCCCGCAGAATAAAGGACAGAACCGATAAAAGGGGGAAGCGTTTGGTGCGGGAATGCAGGGAGCTGAAATATATTGATTGGAAGGAAACATCGGGCGCGTGTATGCCGCGGGAGCTGAAATAATACAGGCAGCCGCCGGCAGCGGTGGAGACGCTCCCCCCTCAGGCCGGCGCCCAGCTTTTCCTCCAGGGCCTTGACGATGGCCGTCCTGGCGCCGTCGACCTCCTCGTCGGTGAGGGTGCCGGCCGGCGAGCGGAACTCGAGGCTGAGGGCGATGCTCTT
>JAJYIN010000004.1 GCA_021790075.1 Actinomycetes bacterium
TCGTCCACGTTGGCCTCGGCGGCGATGGCCGCGGCTGTCAGCGGGTTGTCGCCGGTGATCATTACCGTCTTGATGCCCATCTTCCGGAGCTGGGCAAAGCGGTCCTGGATGCCGCCCTTGATGATATCTTTCAGGTTGATGACGCCGATCACCTCGCCGTCGCGGGTGACCGCCAGCGGCGTGCTGCCGGCCTTGGCGATCCCGGTCACTTTTGCTTCCAGCTCGTCCGGAACCGTGCCGCCCTTTTTGCCGATATAAGCGGCAATCGAGTCCGGCGCTCCCTTGCGGTACGAATGATCTTCCAGGTCAAGACCACTGATGCGGGTTTCCGCCCTGAAGGGCACGGGCGCTGCATGTGGAGGCAGCTCCTGCAGCCGCGAGCCCTTCTCTTTGGCCAGGACGATGATGCTGCGTCCCTCCGGCGTCTCATCCGTGAATGAGGACATCAGCGCCGCCTCCACCACTTCCTGTTCCGTATGGTTTCCCAGCGGGATGAACTCCACCGCCTCGCGGTTGCCCAGCGTGATCGTGCCCGTCTTGTCCAGCAGCAGCGTGTTGACATCGCCGGCGGCTTCGATGGCGCGGCCCGACATCGCCATCACGTTGCGGGAAAAGAGCCGGTCCATGCCGGCGATGCCGATCGCCGGCAGCAGCGCTGCGATCGTCGTCGGCGCCAGGCAGACGAACAGTGCGATCAGCACCACCAGGCTGACGGCGCTTCCCTGGCTGGCCGACTTGACGCTGTAGTTTGACAGCGAGTTAAGGTTGAACACCACCAGAAAAAAGATGATCGTCAAAGCAATCAGCAGGATGTTGAGCGCTATCTCGTTGGGCGTCTTGCGCCGCTTGGCGCCCTCCACCAGCGACACCATCTTGTCGATGAAAGTCTCCCCCGGGTCGGCGGTGATGCGGACGACGATACCCTCGGTGGCGGTCACGCGGGTGCCGCCGGTGACGGCGCTGCGGTCACCGCCCGACTCGCGCACCACCGGCGCCGACTCGCCGGTAATGGCCGATTCATCTACCAGGGCGGCGCCAAAGACGATATCGCCATCGCCCGCGATCAACTCGTTGGCCCTCACCAGCACCAGGTCGCCTTTGCGCAGGTTATTGGCGTTGACCTCTTCTGCCGGGCCGGCCGGGTCCGGTTTTTTCAGCCGCCTGGCGATGATCTCGGTGCGGGACTTGCGCAGCGATTCCGCCCGCGCCTTGCCCCGGCCCTCGGCCAGCGACTCGGCAAAGGTGGCGAACATGACGGTCAGCCACAGCAGCACCGTGACGGCGCCCGTAAACCAGGCGGGTTCTCCCCGGCCGGAGACGAGGTCATAGACGAAGTTCAGAGCGGTGATGACGCCGCCAATCTCGACCGCCAACATGACCGGGTTGCGCCAGAGCGTTACCGGATTCAGCTTGGCGAATGTGCCCTCGAGCGCGGGCCCCATCAGCTGCCTGCTGAAGATTGATTCCTGTCTCTTCCCGGTTGCCGCCACCATCACCGGCTCCCCTGATTGCTAATGGATACCATGTTTCGATCTCCCGATCATTTGCAGAATCTTTAGGATTTTTGATATATTCACTTTGTTGTGAATCCGTAAGTTCTATCTTCCGATCATTTGCAGTTGCTCCACGATCGGCCCCAGGCCCAGCGCCGGCAGGAACGTGAGCGCCCCGACGATGATGACAACGACGATCAGCCAGCCGGTGAAGGTGGGGTTGTTGGTCGGCAGCGTGCCCACGCTGGGCGGCACATACTTCTTCGCCGCCAGCGAGCCGGCCATGGCCAGCGCCGCCAGGGCAGGCACGAAGCGCCCCAGCAGCATCGCTACCCCCAGCGTGAAGTTGTAAAAAGGCGTGTTGGCGCCCAGGCCGGCGAAAGCGCTGCCGTTGTTATTGGAGCCGGAAGCAAAAGCATAGAGCACCTCGGTGAGACCGTGCGGACCCGGATTGAGGATGGCGCTCGTGCCCGCGCTCAGCAGCAGCGCCACTCCGGAAAATACCAGCACGGATATACCTGATGTCAAAACAATGATCACCGCCATCCACATCTCCCGCACCTCGATCTTCTTGCCCAGGAATTCAGGTGTGCGGCCGATCATCAGCCCGGCGACAAAGACGGCGATGATGACAAACCCGAGCATGGTGTAAAGGCCCGAGCCCACGCCGCCGGGAACCACCTCGCTCAGCAGGATCAGCAGCAGGGCGACGCCGCCACCCAGGGGCATATAGGAATCGTGCATCGAGTTGACGGCGCCGTCAGAGGTGGCGGTCGTCCCGGCCGCGAACAGCACCGACCCGCCGATGCCGAACCTGACCTCCTTCCCCTCCATGTTCGGTCCGGCGATCCCTTGCTGGTGCACGAGCGGATTGCCGGCCTCCTCGGCCCAGTACATCGCCCCCAGAGAGCCGATCAGAATCACCATCATCGCGGCCAGGATCGCCCAGCCCTGGCGCGTGTTGCCGGACATGCGGCCAAAGGTATAGGTGAGCGCGAAGGGGATCGCCAGAAACAGCAGAATCTCGACGAAATTGGTCAGCGGCGACGGGTTCTCGTAAGGATGCGCGGAGTTGGCGCCAAAGAAGCCGCCGCCGTTGGTGCCCAGCAGCTTGATTGACTCGAACGACGCTACCGGGCCCATCGGGATTGTCTGCGTCGTGAGCAGGCCGGCGGCGCCGGCAGCCGGCTGCGCCAGATCCACCTGCCGGTAGCCGCCGAAGTTCTGGATCACCCCCTGGGAAACGAGGAACAGGGCGGCAAGAAGCGCCACCGGCAGCAGGATGTAGAGGATGCCGCGGGTGAGGTCGACCCAGAAATTGCCGATCTGCGTGGCCGTGCGGCGGACGATGCCGCGGATGAGCGGGATAATAACGGTGAGGCCGATCGCCGGCGTCACGAAAAAGCTCAACGCCAGGGCGACAGTCTGGGTGAAGTAGCTGGCCGTTGACTCTCCGGAATAGGCCTGCCAGTTGGTGTTGGTGGCGAAGCTGACCGCGGTGTTGAAAGCGAGCGGCAGCGGGAAACCCGGAAAGCCTTCCGGGTTCAGCGGCAGCACACCCTGAAAGACCAGCACCAGAAAGATAAAGATCATCAGGATGAAATTGAGCAGCAGCAGCGAAAAGGCGTACCGCTTCCAGCCGGTCTCCTTCTGCTCGTCGATGGCGGCCAGGCGGTAGACCAGGCGCTCCACCGGCCGCACCGCGGGGCTGAGCAGGTTCCTCTCTCCCTGGAAAACCGCCGCCATATATGCCCCCAGCGGTTTGACCAGCAGCAGAAGGACGGCAAAAAAGACTGCTATCTCAATCAGGTCGTATATCTCAAAATTCTGCATGTTTCCCGTTCCTGCTCGCAAACCTGCCCTGCCAAAACCATGGCAGGCATTAAAAAAGCCGCCGGCAAAAAGGCCAGCGACCCGGGTCGTTGGTCATTGCCTTCCAAACGCCTGCGAGGTTAGCTGACGGGCTCGGGCCTGGAAGTGCCCTATCTGTCCTTCCATTCCTTGAGCTTCTCCCAGCGGTCGTCAACCGGCGGCTGGCAGCCGCACTCCTCGAAGTTCAGGTTGGCGCCGCACTGGGGACAGAGGCCCTTGCACTCGGGTGAGCAGAGGATCTGCGGCGGCAGCAGCTCGGCCACGGCGCTGTGCGCCCATTCCGAGAGGTTAAGGGTGCCGTCCTCCAGGAACCAGAGCGACGGCTCCTCCTCTTCCGTCATTTCCTCAATCGGGGGCAGCACGGTCTCGAAATAATCCCCGGCGCTGACGTCCAGGTCCAGGTCGGCCGGCTCCAGGCAGCGCCAGCAGGCGCCTTCCAGGCGGCAGGAAAAGTCCATCCGGGCGGTGTATCCTTCCCCGACATATGTGAGCGTCAGCCGGGCCGGCACCGTTTCGGGCATGAACACGTAGTCCTGGCCGGCGAGATGAATGGGGGGAAGGAAAAGGCTGAGGTCAAAGGTCCGCGACTGGCCCATTTCCAGGGTCAGCGGCGCCAGATCGAAAATGGTGGGGGCGTGCTCGGACATGTGTCGCTCCAGGAATTTGATCCCGTCCGGCCGGGCGGCCGGAGAGACAGAGCGGTTACGGAAGCGGGCCGGAAAACCGGCTACTCTTCTGCTGCCGCCTCTTCTTCGCCGGTCTTGCCCTGGAGCCGCTCCCGGCCGCGCCGCACCGCCGCCAGGAATTTTTCCAGATTCACCTCTAGTGTTTCCAGAACCTCGTCGGCGTAATCCTCGGCGCCGAGGCGGATCTCCCGCTCCCGGGCGCGCGCGTCTTCCATGATCTGGGCGGCATTACGCTCCGCCATCTTGACCACTTCCTCACTGGAAACCAGCCGCTCGGCCTGCTCGTTGGCTTCCTTGACGATGCGGTCGCTCTCGGCCTTGGCCTCGGCCAGCATCTCCTGGCGCTCCTTGACGATCCAGCGGGCCTGCTTGATCTCCTCCGGAATAGTGGTGCGCATCTGGTCGAGGATGTCGTAAATCTCCTCGCGCTCGATCATGACCTTGTCGGTCATCGGCATGGGGCGTGCGTTGTTGACGATCTCGTCAAGCTTGTCTATCAGTACCAGTACGTCCACGTTTTCCTCCAGAGTACGGGTTTATGACCCAAAAAGCTCGGCAAGACGCCTGGCCACCGCTGGGGGGACCAGATCGTCTACCTTGCCTCCAAATTTTGCTATTTCCTTCACGCCGCTGGAGCTGAGGAAACTGTACTCCGGTGACGCCATCAGATAAACAGTTTCTAGGTCAGGCGCCAGTTTCCTGTTTAGCTGGGCCATCTGGAACTCGTACTCGAAATCCGAGATGGCCCTGAGGCCCTTGACCAGCGCCTTGGCCTGCCACTTGCGGGCGAAATCCACCAATAGGGTATCAAAAACGTCCACCTCTATGTCGGCGCCCAGCTCATCTTTGAGGAAAACGACCCTTTCCTCGGCGTTGAAAAGCGTGTCCTTGCGGGGAGAATGGGCCACCACGCCCACGACGACGCGCTGAAACAGCCCGGCGGCGCGGCGGATGATGTCCAGGTGTCCCTCGGTCACCGGGTCGTATGTGCCGGGGCAGACGGCGATGGTGTCGGCGTAATGGGTCATTCGGGGATTAGGGTTCCTCGCGATGTCGCTGTGCCGGCCGTCCCATCCGGGACCCGGTAGACGCGGATCCCGGTGTCGCCATAAACCTTCTCAGTCTGGAGCTCCATGGGCAGCGATACTTCCTGACGGGAGCTGCTCTCGATCACGATCCTCCCCCCGGGTGAGGCCACCCGGGGCAGCCACCGGGTCAGTACCGGCTCGACAACGCGGTGCATTCTATAGGGCGGGTCAACAAAAATCAAATCGAAGCGCTGCTGCTTTTTGGCTGCATCCTTGAGAATTGCCTGATAGTCGCGGCGCCTCACCACAGCGTTTTCCGGTTTCAGTTTTGTGATGTTGCGGGCGATGGTCCCGGCCGCCGCCGGCCGGCTGTCCACCAATAGGGCGCTGGCGGCGCCGCGGCTGAGGGCCTCGAGCCCGAGGGCGCCGCTGCCGGCGAACAGGTCCAGCACCGCCAGGCCGCCGACATCGCCAAGGATGGAAAAGACGGCCTCGCGGACCCGGTCGGCGGTGGGCCGGGTCCGGGTCCCGGGCGGCGCGGAGATGATGGCGCCTTTATTTTTGCCTGCAATTATTCGCATTAATAAGCCTGATCAGTCCGGATGATGTTGTTCCGGCAAAGACTTATGGCCCTTTCCGTCTGAGCCGGCAAACATCGATGCGGCAGTCCCGCTATATTTTATGAAGCCATTCCATCGTCCCGCCAAAAACCCTTTCGATCTCATCCCGGAGGATGGCGTTCTCACGGTGGGACAGCTGCGGGTCTTCCGCGACCAGCTCCGCGGCCTGCCGGCGGGCCAGGTACAACAGCTCGCGGTCGCGGCTCAGCTGCGCCAGCCTCAGATCCGGCAGCCCCGACTGCCTGACGCCGAACAGCTGGCCTTCCCCGCGTATCTCCAGGTCGAGCTCGGCCAGGGCGAAGCCGTCTGCCGTAGACGCCACCGCCTCCAGCCGGCGCCGCGCCGGCTCTGTCTTCGGGTCGCCGAAAAGGAGGCAGTATGACTCGTGCTCTCCCCGGCCCACGCGGCCCCTGAGCTGGTGTAACTGCGCCAGGCCAAAGCGGTCCGCCTCCTCTATCATCATCACGGTGGCGTTGGGCACGTCCACCCCCACGCCGACCACTGTAGTCGTCACCAGCACCTGGATCCCGCCGGCGGTGAACCGCTGCATGATCTGCTGCTTTTCCTCCGGCGGCAACTGGCCATGTAGAATGCCCAGCCGGTAACCCCGGAACTCGTCCTGCTCGAGGCGGGCCGCTTCGGATTCCACCGCCCGCGCCGCCAGAACCTCCGACTCCTCGATCAGGGGGCAGACGACGTAGCATTGCCTCCCCTCATCCAGCTTCCCGCGGATGAACCGGTAGGCGCCGGCGCGTTTCTCTTCCCCCACCTGCCATGTCCGCACGGGCCGGCGCCCCGGCGGCATCGTGCGGATGGTGCTCACTTCCAGGTCCCCGTAAAGGGTGAGCGCCAGAGTCCGCGGTATCGGGGTCGCGGTCATGTGGAGCACGTGCGGCGTCAGCCCCCGGCGGGTCGCCCGCCCGGTAAGCTGATCCCGCTGACTAACACCAAAAAGATGCTGCTCATCAACGACCACCACCCCCAGCCTCGCAAACCCGACCCCTTCCTGGATCAGGGAATGCGTGCCCACGGCGATGTCGACCTCGCCGGCTGCGATTTCCGCCAGCAGCGCCGCCCGTTCCCCGGCCTTGAGGCGGCTGGAAAGGAATGCCAGCCGCAATTCCGGGCCGCGGTTCTCACCGCCGCCCTCATGGACGGGCGTTTCATGTTCGCGGGCCGGCATGCCGCCGCCTTCCCCAGGCGTACTCCTGCCGGCACCCGCAAGCATCCGCTCCAGGTTGAAATAATGCTGCTCGGCGAGCACTTCGGTGGGCGCCATGATCACCGCCTGGCAGCCCTGCTCCACCGCGCGCAGCATCGCGTAGACGGCAACGACGGTCTTGCCCGACCCGACATCGCCCTGAAGCAGCCGCTGCATGGGCGCCGGCTGCCCCAAGTCGGCGGATATCTCCCGGCAGACTTTTTGCTGATCGGGTGTCAGATGGAACGGCAGCGCCTCAAGAAAAGCCTGCGTCAGGGCGCCAGGGGGCCCCAGCCGCACGCCGCGGCGCACCTTTTCCAGATGCCGGCGCCGCGCCAGCAGGCCCACCTGCATCAGGAAGAGCTCCTCGAAGATCAGGCGCCGCTCCGCCTGGCGGTAATCCGCGGGCGCCGCCGGAAAATGCATGGTCAGGACGGCGTCGGCGCGCGCCGCCAGCCCCAGGCCGGCCCTGACCCGTGCCGGCAGGGGATCGGGCAGCAGCGCCGCCAGGTGGCGCACCCGCGCCAGCCAGCCGCGCAGCCTTTTGACAGATATTTTTTCCGTGGTGGGATAGACAGGCACCAGGCCGGTAGTATGCAACCCCGCGCCTTCCCGCCGCATGAGCTCGTGGCTGATGACGCGGAAAGTGTTGGCGCGCCCGTCATAGGTTCCCCGCAGGAACAGCTCCTCACCGGGTTTGAGGACATCGGCAAGGTAGTCCTGGTTAAACCAGACGGCCTGCATGTTTCCGGTCTCGTCCCGCACCATCGCCTGCACCAGCCTGAGGTTGCGCCGGCGGGTGCGTTTGAGGCTGACCCGCTCGACGCGGCAGGCAACCGTGGCTTCCTCGCCCCACTTGAGCTCGCCGATCCGCCTCCTGCTGGTGTAATCCTCGTGGCGGCGGGGGAAATGGAAGAGCAGATCGCCCTTGGTTGACAGGCCCAGTTTCCCGGCCGCCGCCGCCAGGGCGGGGCCGACTCCGGGAAGGGTGGTGAGGGGTTCTGCGAGTTCATCCGGGTTGAGACACTGCTTGGATGTGTGGGGATGATCCTGGCTGCCGGGAAGGCCGGACCCGGCAAACGCGACCAGGCAGCGGGCTTTGGCCATGACCTTCCCTTCTTGCATTTCCAGGGCGGCTATAGCATAATGACGCCTTGTGTGAAAAGCAAGGAATGCGGTGGCAAGCCGCCGCGCCGCGTAAAGGATATCCATGTCAAGAGTCTGTACAGTTTGTGGCAAGAAACCGGGTTACGGCAACAACCGCAGCCACTCGAACCGCGCCACCCGGCGCCGGTTCAACCCCAACCTGCAGAAGATCCGCATCACCCGGAACGGCTCACCCACCCGCGCCTACGTCTGCGCCAAGTGCATCAGCGCCGGCAAGGTGCAAAAAGCCGTTTAGGCAACCTCGCCGCGGCTTTTATTTCCATCTCCCGCACCCGGCAGCGTCTGCGAAGACGCGGCTAATTGAGCGTCCTGACCAGCTGCGCCAGCCAAGATTTCGTCGAGGCAGAGCGGACGGCGAAGCGCCTCCGCCGGCGTGACAGGGGCTATTCTTTTCGCGCGACCACGTCCACCCGGTACGGCTCCAGGATCAGCCAGGGATAGATCCGTGACCGGATAAACAACCGTTTCACGCGCCGGTTCCGAAATATTCCCAGGGACTTCTCGAACCGCCGGTAACGGTAATGGAGCGAGAAATACAGCTCCGGCTGCATCCCTGCAGATTTCATCGTCCCCAGCCATTTGCTCAGGCTGTAGATGCGTTCGTTGATGCCTATCTTGCGCGCTTCGGACCCGAAAAAGCGGCGGCGCCAGAAAAACAGAAGACCGTACATCGGTTCGCTGAAAAGAGCCAGGCGGCCACCCGGTTTGAGCACGCGGGCAATCTCGCTCATGGTTTGCCGCAAATCGGTACTGTGGTGCAGCACCTGGGAGCAGAAGACCACATCGAAGCTGGCGCCGCGGAACGGAAGCTGGTTCATGTCAGCCACGACACGCTCGAAGTAAATTCCGTGCTCCCGCATGAAAACGTCTGAAACGATGAGGTGGTGATTGATGTCCGATGCCACGCAATCGCAACCGCGCCGGGCGAAGCCGGCCACGCTCCAGCAGGAGTCGGCCCCGATCTCCAGTATCTTCTCACCGCCTGTGAGCTCCAGACGTTCGACAAAGGTGAAGTAGTCCGGCGCCAGGTTGGCCACGTTGCGGAAAGCGCCATGGGTGTAGAGCTCCGAGCCATCGCCGGCCGGCATCGCCAGAAACTGTTGCCGGTATCGCTCGATATTCTCGGCGTTTACGGCAAAACCACCCCCCTCGTGTTCGGAATTCAGGTCCGCAAACAGGGTGGCCTTTTGCTGAGCGATGACCTCCGCAGACGGTGCGGCCAACATATCGACGACGCCATCTCTGACAGGGTAGCCGTGGCCGCAACCAAGACAGTCCAGCGAGCCAGTGCGAATCTCAGGACCCCCGCCGCAATCCTCCTCCCGCCCGGCAGCTGCTTTAAAGCCGGTCTGCCCGCAACGCGGACAGACCATGAGTTTTTCGATCCCCCCCCTCGCTTTTGATTCCTATAGCGTCTTGACCAGTTGCGCCATCTCGATAGCTCCGGCGGCCGCCTGCCAGCCTTTGTTGCCGGCCTTGGTGCCGGCCCGCTCCACCGCCTGCTCGATGCTGTCGGTGGTAAGCACACCCATGGCCACCGGCACCTTGGTGTCCAGCGATATCTTGGCGATGCCCTTGGAGACCTCGTTGGCTACGTAGTCAAAATGTGGGGTGCCGCCGCGGATGACCGCTCCCAGGGCGATGATGGCGTCGTACTTGCCACTCTCGGCCATCTTCGCCGCCACCAGGGGAATCTCAAAGGCCCCCGGCACCCAGGCCACCTCGATGGCGCCCCGGCCGGCTCCGTGGCGGACGATACAGTCAACGGCGCCGTCCAGCAGGCGCGTGGAGATGAACTCGTTGAAGCGGGCGACGACAATGCCGAACTTGAGCCCCTTGGCGTCCAGCATGCCCTCGTAGCTCTTGAAGTTGTCTGCCATCAGCTGATCCTTTCTGTCCTGTTTGCCGTCCTGGTTACTTGCTCTCTTCCTCGTCTTCCTTCTCAAACCGCAGGTCCTGATGGTGCAGGATGTGCCCCATCTTCTCCTTCTTGGTGGCGAGGTAGGCCACGTTCTCGCACTGCGGCGGCATCTCGATGGGCACTCTTTCCACGATTTTGAGCCCATATCCTTCCAGGCCCTTGATCTTCTTGGGGTTGTTCGTCATCTGGCGGATGGTGGTAAGCCCCAGATCCACCAGGATCTGGGCGCCGATGCCGTAGTCCCTCAGGTCGGCGGGGAAACCCAGCTCCTCATTGGCTTCGACGGTGTCGCGGCCCCTTTCCTGCAGCTCGTACGCCCTCAGCTTGTTGAGGATGCCGATGCCCCGGCCTTCCTGCGACATGTAAAGAAGCACGCCCTTGCCATCCTCCTCGATCATGCGCATGGCGTGGTAGAGCTGCTCGCCGCAGTCGCAGCGCATGGAGCCAAAGACGTCGCCGGTGAGGCATTCGGAGTGGACCCGCACCAGGACGTTCTCGGCGCCTTCGACGTCGCCCTTGACCAGGGCCACGTGCTCCTCGCCGTCCAGGAGGCTCTCGTAACCGATGGCCCGGAAGTCGCCGAACCTGGTGGGGAGCCGCGCCTCGGCCACCCGCCTGACCAGCTTCTCGTTCCGGCGGCGGTACTTGATGAGATCGGCCACGGTGACCATCTTGAGGCCGTGCTTCTTGCAGTAAGGAATAAGGTCGGGCACGCGCGACATGGTGCCGTCCTCGTTCATGATCTCGCAGATGACGCCCGCCGGCTCCAGGCCCGCCAGCCGCGCCAGGTCGACAGACGCCTCGGTCTGCCCGGTGCGCTCCAGCACCCCGCCCGGCTTGGCCCGCAGCGGGAACACGTGCCCGGGCTGGACCAGGTCGGCAGGCATGGCGGTGGGCTTGATCGCCGTCTGGACGGTATGAGCCCGGTCGGCGGCGGAGATGCCGGTGGTGACGCCGTGGCGCGCCTCGATGGAGACGGTGAAGGCGGTGCCGAAGGTGGCCTCGTTGTTCTGCACCATCTGGGGCAGCTCCAGCTCCCGGCATTTGTCCGGCGTCATCGCCAGGCAGATGAGGCCGCGGCCGTGCATCGCCATGAAATTGATCGCTTCCGGCGTGGCGAACTGGGCCGCCATGGTGAGGTCGCCCTCGTTCTCCCGGTCCTCATCGTCGCACACGACCACGATCTTGCCGGACTTGATATCCTCGATGGCTTCCTCGATCGTGCTGAACGGGGAATCCGTTGCTACTTGCTGTTCTTCCTGTTCACCCATCGTTTCCTTCCCTTTCTGGTTTCGGTCTTGCAAAATTTATGAAGCTACAGGAACCCTCCTTCGGCCAGCTTCTCCAGCGTGAGCCCGCCTTCCCCCTGCCCGCCGGGCAGGCCGCCCTTCAGCATCCTGTAGACATATTTGCCCACCACGTCTGCTTCCAGATTGACCTGGGCGCCGGGGCCGTAGGTCCCCAGTGTCGTCACCTTCACGGTATGGGGAATAAGAGAGACGCTGAAATTGTCTTTGCCCAGGCGCGCGATGGTAAGGCTGATCCCGTCGACGCCGATGGAGCCCTGGGGCAGCAGGTAGCGCCCGATCTCCTCTTCCGGCGCCGAGATCGTATAAATGACGGCGTTGCCCTCAGGACGCACGGACAGCACGCTGCCGGTGGCGTCCACGTGGCCCAGCATCAGATGTCCGCCCAGGCGCGCCGACAAGGTCAGGGCCCGCTCCAGGTTGACGGCGCTCCCCCGCTTGAGGTTGCCCAGGTTGGTCTTGCGCAGGGTCTCCGGCATGACATCGGCGGAAAAAGTGCCGCTGCCGAAGTCCCGCGCGGTCAGGCAGACGCCGTTGACAGCGATGGAGTCTCCCAGCCCGGTATTTTCCAGCACCTTTTCAGCCTCGATGGTGATGACACCGCTGTCGGCCCCCATCTCCAGGTTGACCATCTTTCCGAGTTCTTCCACAATGCCGGTAAACATCCGTTTCTTCCTTTTCCGTCTCTTCCTTTTCCTACCATTCCTCTTCTGACGTATATGCCGTCAGCAGGACGTCATCGCCCACCGACTCGTGCGATAGCCGGTAAAGCGGCACTGCCTCGCCCACCATGCGGAAGCCTTCGCCCCCGACCGGAGTCCTGGCTTCCCGGCCCCCGATCAGTTTGGGAGCGATAAAGGTCATCACCTTGTCGATCGCACCCGCCTCCATAAAAGAAGCAGCCAGCGCCGGCCCGCCTTCCAGGAGCAAGCTGATCACCGGCTCCGGCCGGGACCCCAGCTGCGTGAGGGCGGCGCCGATATCAACGCGCTCGCCGGCGGCTGCGGTAAAGGCCACCTCCACCCCGGCCGCCTCGAGCGCCGCCACCCGGCCCTTGTCGGCGCCAGCGGCGGCAAAGACGATGGTAAGGAACCGGCCTGCCGTCCTGACCAGCTGGCTTTCCAGGGAAAGCCTCGCCTGGGAATCGAATACCACCCTGAGCGGCTGGCGGTGCTCGCCGGGAAGGCGGCAGGTGAGCATGGGGTCATCCGCCAGAGCGGTGCCCCCGCCAACGGCGATAGCGTCCACCTCTCCCCTGAGGGCGTGCACCAGCTCCCGGCTCTCCTCACCAGATATCCAGCGGGAATCCCCGGTGAATGTCGCGATCTTGCCGTCCAGGCTCATGGCGCTCTTGAAGATGACAAAGGGCAGGCCGGTGACGGAGTGCTTGCGGAAAGCCTCGTTCTGCGCCCGCGCCCGGGCGGCCACGAGGCCGTCCAGCACCTCCACGTCCATGCCCTCGCCGCGCAGGAACTCGAGGCCCTTGCCGTTTACCTTGGTGGACGGGTCCAGGGAAGCAATCACCACCCGCGCCATGCCGGCTTCCTTGAGCGCCACCGTGCAAGGCCCCGTGCGGCCGGTATGGCAGCAGGGCTCCAGGGTGACGTAGATCGTCGCCCCGGCGGTGTCCCTGCCGGCGGCCCGGGCGGCCTTGATCGCCGCCACTTCCGCATGGTCGGCGCCGGCCCGTTCATGGTAGCCTTCGCCGATGACCTCGCCGTCCTTGACGATCACAGCCCCCACGATGGGGTTGGGGCTCGTCATCCCCCGGGCCAGCTCGGCCAGGTTGAGCGCCCTTTGCATGAAACTTATGTCGATTCCGGAAACCAAGGAAACAGGAAATCCCCAATAAAAATGCCCCGGGCAGCGAGCACCGCAGGGCAACATAAGCCGAAGCTCAATCTTCTCCCATCCAGACTTTCACTGTCGGCCCAGGAGTTTCACCTGATCAGCCTCCGCAGAGGGTCGCGGGCTCTCACCGCCGGTGGGGAATTTCACCCCGCCCCGAAGATTATCGCTGGTAAACAGCTATTCAATTGGTCGTACGGAAAGATGATATCAGAAAGGGGCACGGGTGTGCCAGTTGCATCGGCGGAAAGAACTGTGTCCGGGCCCTCCCCGGTTGAGCCAGCTTCGCCACTCAGGGTCACGACTTTGCATCGGAAAGACCCGCGCCCTGCCCGTTGCCTGGCGAACCATGCTAAGAGCCTTATTTCGATAGGCGCTAAGCCCGCGCCGCCATCGCCCCCATCAGATCCTGCGCCGCCGCGGCCGGATCAGAAGCGCCAAAAACCGCCGAGCCGGCCACGAACAGGTTGGCGCCGGTGTCGAGCGCCGCTTCGATGGTGCCGGAGGCGATGCCGCCATCGACTTCGAGCCCCACTCCTTCGGGCAGCAGCTGCCGGGCGCGGGCGATCTTCGGGACGACCGATTCGATGAATGCCTGGCCGCTGAAGCCCGGGTTCACCGTCATCATCAAGGCGAAGTCGATGTCGCCCGTGACTTCCTGCAGCGCCGCCAGGGGGGTAGCCGGGTTGAGGACGGCCCCCGCCATGCAGCCGGCGGCGCGGATCTGGGAGAGCACCATGTTCAAGTGGACGCAGGCCTCGACGTGCACGGAAATCCAGTCGGCGCCCGCGGCCGCGAAGGCCTCGATGTAACGATCAGGATTCTCGATCATCAGGTGCACGTCCATGACGCCGCCGGCGCCATGCACCTGCTCGCGGATGGATTCCATCACCACCGGACCGATGGTGATGTTGGGGACGAAATGGCCGTCCATGACGTCGACATGGATGACCCTGACCCCGGCGTCCATTACCCGCCCGACTTCTTCCCCCAGCCGGGAGAAATCTGCCGAGAGGATCGAAGGGGCCAGCTGGTATGTGGTCAGCAAGTCGTCGCTCACGGGGGTGATTCTAGCACAGAATGCAGCGGCGGGACCCCCGGCTCATTTCTTGGTGTTTGGGAAAATAAACGGGGCTGAGAAAATAAAGATCAGGTACAGGAAGAACAGAACCGTGATAATGGCGCCGATGATGACCGCCCACTTGGCGTAACGCCTGCCCTCAGGCGGTGACTGACCCTTCTTGATCTTTTCCAGCTCGACTATTCCCAGGATCATCCCGGCGATGCCGGTAAGGCAGTTGGTGATGCCGGCTACCGCCAGGATCATCGAGAGGACCGCCAGCCCGCTGGGGCCTTTCCTGATCAGCGCGGTGCCGCAGGCGGCATCGGGCCGGCAGAAGAGCGTCCCGTCCGGCATCTCGATGAGGCAGGCGTGGCAGAAAGGCTTGGCGCAGACGATGCAGTTGCCGGCGGCTTCCTTGCCGGGATGGTTGACGCATTCCAAGAGCTTCCTCCTTGTGGTTGAGTTCGATGATGCCCATCACCAGGCCGGCAACAGCCGGCAGGATGCAAAAGACGCCCAGCAGGGACAATACCATCGAGGCGATGGCCAGGCCGCTGGCGCCGGGCTGGGGCGGCAGGCTTGCGGGGCTTCCCGGTCCTTCTTTCCCTGATGCGGACTCCATCGGCCCGGCGCTACCGGCTGGAGCCCCCGGAAAGGGCCACAACCAGGATTACCGCGATAAGCGCAAGGACGGCCAGCCCCAGCACCACGCCGCCGATGATGGCGCCGGCCAGGGCCAGGCCCCGGCCTTCCTGAGGAGACTCGCCTTTCTTGATGTTGCCGAGCTCTACCAGCCCGATGACGAACCCAGGCAGGGCGGTCAGGGCGCAAAAGAAGACGCTGGCGGCTGAGAGAATCAGCGAGGCGATAGCCAGCCCGCCAGGACCCGGTTTGGACGCCGCGCCGATGGTCGCATAGCAGACGCGGCAAAACGGGCGGCCATCAGGCGTATACACCAGGTCGGCGGCGCAGTACGGCTTGCCGCAATTCTGGCAGGTGGCGGCCGCCGGCGTCTGGGGATGGTAAACGCAGTATTGCTGTTTGGTTTCCGGTTCGGGCAACTCCAAAGTGCGTCGCCGGCGCCTCCCCGCCGCCCCTCCCTTCTATGACTGCTCGCCGGCCATGAGCGCCGTTTCCAGCTGCGCTTCCCAGGCGGCGTGCACATCGAAATGGTTGTTGGGGTCGATGACGATGGTGTATGTCCAGTAGATGCCGTAGATGCCACAGGTGACAATGCTCAGAATCAGGTAGGTGATGAACTTCCGCTCCGGCACCACCATTGCCGGGGTGATTGGTTGCTGTGGAATCCCCAGTTGGGCCATGATCTCGCTGGCCTTGCCCATGAAACGCGCCTCGTTCGCTTCATGGGCGCGGAAATCGTCGTTGAGGAAATAGTAGACATAATACACGATGACCCCGACCACGATGCTGAGGATCAGCCACAGCACGGGCGACTTGTCACCGGCCCGGTCCCGGGCGGTCGCTTCCAGGTTGATCCCTTCCAGCTGCGAGATATCCTGCTCCAGCGCTTCTCCCTTGCCGGCGGCCGCCGCCCGTTCCTTGAGGACCTCAATCAGGTGCTGCCGGAAGGAAGCCATCCGTTCAAAATGCTGGAGGCGCCGGTCAAGCAGCTTGTAGAGCACATAGATCCAGTAAATCCCGCAGGTGACAATGCTCAGCAGGAACGCCACCCAGAAAGAAGTCTGCCAGTCAGTAACAGGGCGGTTGCGCATATCCACCTGGAGCACGGGCAAGCTGGACATCTTGTTCTCCTTTCTCCGCTTGGCAAATTGGAAAAAACCTAGAGCAGCCCTACATCACTCCAAACTGCCACCTTCACCAGCCAGGCAGCCAGGAGCAGGATGGCGCCGTAGCGCACCAGCTGCCTCCCCAGGGCGGGGCTGATCCGCATCCTTACCTGCTGCCGCCTGACGATCGAAACGGCCAGCACCAGGGCCAGGCACAGGAGCAGCAGATAAATGACCGGCCCCAGAGGGTGGTAGACAAAGGCCCCGGACAGGTCGAGCCCGCCCATGGCCAGGAACGAGCGGGTGATGCCGCAGAAAAGGCACGGGATGCCGGTCACGTAAAAGAACGGGCAGACGATCACGGACGGCAGCTGGAAACCGAGCGCCCGGCTCTCAAGGCTGGGGGAAAACAGGAAAGTGACCGCGAACATGAAGGCCAGCAGCGACAGCAGCGGCACTTCCACACTCAGCAACTGCCGCCACGAGGCCGGCCGCACCTCGAATATGGCTGACCCCCGCATCAGCCGTGAACGTCGGGGACTGAGCACCCAGCCTGTCTCCAGGCTCAGCCCGCCCGGACCCGTTCGATGCATGGAATGAACCCCTCCTTTGTTTACTCTGGAATGCCATGGTGGCCGGACCGGCGCGGCAGTCCAAATAGCGGCAGACCGCAACGCCAACCCGGCTCTTTAGCCCCTTTATTGGCCGCCGGGTAGTTATCTCCTGCCAAGGGAGGCATTAAACCACGAAGGGGAAATATTGAGGACGGAGGATGAGGACGTAAAACGAATTGGGGCGCGGGCGCCTCCGGCGCCCGCGCCCCACAAACTTCAAACCAGGAAACCGCTGCTGCTACTTCACAGCCTGCTTCAGCTGGCTGCCGGCGCTGAACTTGGGGACCTTGCTGGCGGGGATCTTTATCTTCGCCTTGGTCTGCGGGTTGATCCCTTCACGGGCGGCCCGCTTCTGGACCGAGAACTTGCCGAAGCCGGTGAACTGGACTTCCTGACCCTTCTTCAGCGAGTCGGTCACCACGTCGATGAAGGCATCGACTGCGGCAGTGGCCTGGGTCTTGTTAAGATTTGCCTTGTCGGCGACTGCGTTTACAAAATCGGATTTTCCCACTTCCATGCCTCCTGTTTTAAGGGTTGTAGAAGCTGGCGGCTTGGACATTATCAGATGGAATTGCCCAATACAAGCGGAATCAGGGGGAAATTCCTACTTGCCGCTGACCGTCATTTCCCCTATCAGAAGGGAAGGCGCATGGATGCTGCCGCCAAAAGGCACCCAGCGGTTGTCATTTCCTACAGTTATAACTGAGGTCAACATCGACAGCAGATTGCCGGCGATGGTGACTTCCCGCACCGGTTCTGCCAATTTGCCGTCACGTATCAACCTGCCGTTGGCCCCCACGGAGAAGTCGCCCGATACCGGGTTGACCCCGGAGTGGATTCCGGTTACATCCATCACGTAAAACCCCAGCTCTACCGAGGCGATCATCTCATCGCCGGTCGCGGTGCCTCCCCGCAGCTCCAGGTTGGTGGCGCCCACATGCGGCTGCGACCGGTAAGAACCGCGGACGCCGTTGCCGGTAGAGGCCCGCGAGCCTTTGCGGCCGGTGTAGGCGTCATATAAAAAGCCCTGCAAAATGCCGTCTTTTATCAGGACCGTCTCCTGCGAGGGCACGCCCTCGCCATCGAAGGGAGCGCTGGCCAGTCCCTGTGGATGGATGCCGTTGTCGATCAGCTGAACGGCGGTGACGGCCACCGCCTGGCCCTCCTTGCCGGCGAACATGGAGCGTTTTTTCTGCACGGACTCGCCGGTGAGCGCCCCGCCGATGACGCCGATGACACCGGCGGTTACGAAGGGGTCCATCACCACCGGGCAGCTCATGCTCCGGCACTGGCTGCCACCCAGGAGGGACAGCGCCCGGTCGGCTGCTTCCCTGCCGATCGCCTCTCCCTCCAGTTGCGACGGTTCCCGTCCCGTGGTAAAAGACACCCCGGTTTGCATCTTGCCGTCCTGCTCGGCGATCGCCTGCAGGAAGGCGTAACAGGTGGTTTCCCGGTAGGCGCGGCTGAAGCCCAGGGAATTTGCGAGCGCCACTGATCCCTCACCCTCGGCATAAGTGGCGCCTTCCACCTGCGAGATGCGCCGGTCACGCTCCAGGGCGGCCCGCTCCACTGCTTTGGCCAGCTCGATCTTGTCGGCCAGCGGCACCTGCATCAGCTTTTCGTCGTAAAGATCCAGCCGGGGGAACTCCGCGGCCGGTTCCGGCAGGCCTTCGTATTCATCCGGTGCGGTCACCGCGGCGGCGGCGGCGGCCGCCCGGGCCGCCGCCGCCAGGCTGTCTTCGGAGGTGTCGGACGTATAGGCATAACCCACCGCGCTTCCTTTCAGCACCCGCACGCCGACGCCGCTGCCGGTGGCGCTGACCAACTCCTCCACCTCCTGGCGGTAGACCTTGACCCGCGTGGACCGGGTGACCATGGCCAGCACCTCCGCCTGGTCGACACCGGTTGATTCCGCCATTTCCAGGGTTTTTTTTGCCAGTTCAAGCATGTTCGCTTCGTCGTTCATACCTCTGTGCCTCCCACCGTCATCTCGACCATCCTCAGCGTCGGCTGGCCGCTGCCCACGGGCACCCCCTGGCCGTCCTTGCCGCAAACGCCGATGTTGAACTCGAAATCGCCGGCGACCATGTCCACGTTTTTCAGCGCCACCAGGCCGTTGCCGATCAGGGTGGCCCCCCGCAGTGGATATTTCACCTCGCCGTCCTCGATCAGGTAGCCCTCGGAGACCCCGAAGACGAAATCTCCGGTGGCCGGCTCTACCTGCCCTCCGGCCAGCGTCTTGGCATAAAAGCCGCGCTCGGTGGAGGCGATTATCTCCTCCGGAGTGGAGTCGCCGGCCAGGATGAACGTATTTGTCATCCGGGGGATGGGAGGATGCCGGAAGGACTGCCGGCGGCCGTTGCCGGTGGGCTCGGCGCCGGCATTGCGGGCCCGCAGGCGGTCGTACATGAAACCTCTCAGGATTCCCTTCTCAATCAGGACGTTGCGCCGGGTGGGGACGCCCTCGTCATCGAAGGCATTGGATCCCCAGGCATTGGCAATGCTGCCGTCGTCGACCAGCGTCACCAGTTCGGAAGCCACCTGCTCGCCAATACGGCCGGCGAACACGCTGGTGTTCTTCTCCACCGCGTCTGCTTCCAGGCCATGCCCGCTGGCCTCGTGGAAGAGGACGCCACCGAAGCCGTGGTGCATGACCACGGTCATCTTGCCGCTGGGCGACGGGCGTGAGTCAAGCATGACGATCGCCTTGCCGGCCGCGGTCCTGCCAACCGACGCCGGGTCACTCGCTTCGAACAGCTCCATGCCCGTGTGGGCTCCGACGCTCTCATAACCTGTCTGCATCACGCCTTCGCGGGCGGCCACCACGCGGGCGATCAGGCGCACCCGCGTGCGCTCCTCGGCTGCCAGACAACCCTCGGAGTTGGCGACCATGATCTCGCTGACCGTATCGCTGTAACCCACGCTCGCCTGCGTCACCTCGGCGCCGGCTTCGCGCGCCGCCCGGTCGGCGTAATGGAGTAAGGCCGCTTTCGCGGAAGTCTCCACCGAGTCCGGCGCTATCCGGATAGGATGCTCGGAGAGGGCGGACGCCAGTTCCAGGCGTTTCAGGCCGGCGCCGCCACCCGCCACCCCCTCGCCGGCAAGCCGCGCCGCCTCCCTGAGCGACGCCTCATCGAGACGGTCGGTGGAGACGAAGGAAATGCTGCGGCCCTTGGTCACCCGCACGGAGGCGCCGGCGTCCAGCCCGATTGAGCACCGCTCCAGACGGCTGTCCTCGAGGCTGAGCGAATCGGTGCGCCGCCGCTCGGCATAGATTTCCGCAAACTCACCGCCCACCTTGAGCGCCTCTGCAAGTAATGATTCCACCAACCGCTCGTCAAGAAGCAACAGCTACCTCCCGTATGTACTTTCCTCATGAGGGACGCAGACCCTCTCCGGGCCGCGCACCTGTGAACTATTCTGACCAGTGGAGCTTATCTTATAACATGACCCGGCCCTTTCCTCCTCATGACGGTCCCGGCGCCGCTTCCTCTTAGTAACTATCTCAAAAGGATCTTCGTAGCGAGGGCGAGCGAAAAGGTCATGGGCAAGGACGCAGCCCATGGCCTTTGCAGCCGGCCGCAGCAGAATATGCCTTTTGAGATAGTTACTTAATGCCCCGCCCGCCCTGCTCCGATACAGGTTAAGAGCCGATATTCCCTGCTAGTGACGAGACTTTTTGGGGCGTTTCATGAAAGAAAACCAGTTCGCCAACCTGGCGCGCAGCCGTGAGGATGAAAATGAAGAGCTGAGGCTCATCTTTTCCCGCCTGGAGGAAAACATCCACCGGGTCATCATCGGGAAGGAAGAGGTGGTGCGGCTGGTGCTGGTGGCCCTGATCAGCCAGGGCCACGTGCTGCTGGAGGACGTGCCCGGGGTCGGCAAGACCACCCTGGCAAAAAGCATCGCCAAGTCAATCTCGGCCACCTTCTCCCGCATCCAGTTCACTCCCGACCTGCTGCCATCGGACATCACCGGCAGCACTGTCTATTCTCCCAAGGAAGAAAAGTTCTTCTGGTCGCCGGGACCGCTGTTCGCCAACATTGTCCTCACCGACGAGATCAACCGCACCAGCCCCCGGACCCAGTCGGCTCTCCTGGAAGCCATGGAAGAGGGCCAGGTGACCGTCAACCGGACGACCCACCCGCTGCCGGCGCCGTTCTTTGTCATCGCCACCCAGAACCCGTATGAGCTTCACGGGACTTTCCCCCTGCCGGAAGGCCAGACCGACCGTTTCCTGGCCTCGCTCTCCATCGGCATGCCGAACCGCCCCAGCGAGCAGAAGCTGGTGCGTGACCAGCTGGTCACGCATCCGCTGGCGAACCTGGAGCCGGTAACCGACGCCGCCGAGATCACCCGGCTGCAGACGGCCGCGCGGCAGGTCACCGTGGCCGACAATATCCTGGGCTACGCGCTGGACATCACAGAGGCAACCCGCAGCCACGCCGACATCGCCATGGGCGCTTCGCCGCGGGCGACGGTCGCGCTGGTGCATACGTGCCAGGGCCTCGCCTTCGCGGAAGGCCGTTCCTACGTCATCCCTGATGACGTGCAGCGGGCGGCGATCCCGGTGCTGGCCCACCGGGTCGTGCTCAAACGCCGCCCCTCCTTTCAGAGTGACGACGCCGTCCGTATCATCTCCGGGATCGTGAGGTCGCGGCGGGTCCCGGTATAGAGCCATTACGCCCGCCTTGGTGAAGCCATGCCGACGCGTAAGACACTTTTCTGGCTCCTGGCCGCGGGGTTCCTTTATCTGATAGCCCTCAACGTCGGCTCCGGCTGGCTCTATGTGGTTACGTCGCTCCTGGTTTCCTTCCCCCTGGCGGCCCTGTTCCTGAGCCGCATCAATATCCGCCGGCTGACCCTGAGACAAACTTCGCCTGAAGAGGCTACCGCCGGCGGCGGCATCTGCACCCAGGTGGATATCGTCAACCCTTCGGTGGTGCCCCGCTTCTTCCTGCGGCTGGACGCGGATTTCGGCGGCCGCAGCGCCAGTCTGATGCTGCCGTACCTGGGCCCGCGGCGGGCGCGCCGGCTCAAGCTCGATTTCGCCGGGCTTAAGCGCGGCTTTTACCGCGGCGGCCGTTTTTCCATTTCCAGCGGCGCCCCCACCGGTCTTGCCAGGGTGCGACGGCGCCACTTTGCTGAATCACCACTGGTGATCTATCCGCGCTGGCAGCGCCTGCCGGGGGACTGGGCCACGGGGATGAAGAACTCAGGCTACCTGGTATCGAGCGTGCTGCCAACACGCTCCAGCACCGGCGATTATCTGGGGGTCCGCGAATACCGCCCCGAGGACAGTCCCAGGTCCATCCACTGGCGCACTACTGCCCGCGCCGGCAGTCTGGCGGTGGTGGAATATTCACGCCAGGCGGCCATCTCACCGGTGATGATCGTCGACCGCTACCGGGATGGCGCCGCCGGTGAAGGGCCGGACGCTTCGTTTGAAACCGCCGTGAGCATCGCCGCCTCCCTGATCCAGCGGGAGGTGTCTCATAACCGCCGCTTCGGGCTGGGCGATTCACCGGCAGATGCCGCCGGGCGCGGTCTCAGCCATGAAGATGCCAGGGCCATGCTGTGGCTGGCCCGGGTGGAAGCGGCAGCCACAGATCCGCTCGACCTGACCGCCGCCGGGTTCCCGTGGCCGGAAGCGACGCCGGTGCTCATTCTCACCAGCCATGAAGCTTATGCCGGCCTGGACCGCTCGGAGCTGCTGGACCACTTTCCCCACGCCGCCGTGATCATGCTCGACGGCCGCGGTTTCGAAAAGGATGAAAAAAGACAGCGGCGCTTCCTGGACGGCAACCGGTTGAACCTGCTCGCGGCTGCGGTCGAGGCGGGCGGCGGCCGCTTCGTGCTGGTGCCTTCCCCGGATGAGGTGGTCCGATGCTTGGAAGACTTGTAGAATTCCACCGCCGCATCAACCCCAAGCGGGTGCCGGAAGACAGCGTGGCGCTGCGGGTAAGCGTGCTCGTGAGCGTGCTCGTCTCGGAGCTCACCATTCTGGCCATGGGTTACTACGGCATGGTGACGGTGCTGGCGGTGCCTCTGCTCACGATGACCGGATTCGCCGTCAGCTGGCGCCAGCGCCGGCGGCGCAATCTGCTGCTCAAGGCGGTCCTGTCAGTGCTGGTGATAGCCGCAGCGGTTTCTTTCTTCCGGGAACTGTCGGCCAGCCTTTACGACACCCGGCTGCCGCTTATCCGCCTGCTGTTGTGGTTGCAGGTGCTGCACTCGTTCGACTTGCCGGCCCGCAAGGACCTGAAATTCTCGCTCGCCAGCGGCCTGATCATGGTTGCCGCGGGAGCGGTCCTTTCCATCGGCATGACGTACGCCATCGGGCTGGTCCTTTTCAGCCTGGCGGCCGCGGTGGCCTTGGTTTTCTTCCAGCTCTCGGAGGACGCCGGCCGGGCCTGCAGGGTGGAGACGGTCCGGATCCGCCCCCTGATCGCCTACGGAGCGGCTATCTGGCTCGTGGGGTTGACGGTTGCCGTGCCGGTGCTGCTGCTCATCCCCCAGAGCAGCCAGGCCCGAATGCATACACTGCCGCTTTCCGGCCTCAACAAGGTGCTCGGCGATTTCAGCAGCAATGTCGTCAATCCCGCTTACCCCAGCAGCGGCAACCCGTTTGAGGGACCGCCCCGGTTCAGTCCGGACTCATACTACGGCTTCAATCCGTACATGGACCTGCGCTCACGGGGTCAGCTGAGCGACGACATCGTGCTCAAGGTCCGCAGCGATTCCTACAGCTATTATCGCGGCGTCGTCTTCAACCGGTACAACGGCAAGGGATGGGAAACCGGTGCCGAAGATGCGACCGAGCTGAGCGCGGACTCCCCGCCTATTGACCTCAACCTGGGCGGCCCGCCGGTCCTCCCCTTCAAGACACAGGTGGAGACTTTTTACGTCCAGCAGGACGACATGCCCAATATCATCTTCGCCAGCTGGAGGCCGATCTCCCTTTATTTCCCCGCCAACCGCATCAAGGTCGACCCTTACGGGAGCCTCCGCAGCCCCTTTGGCCTCACTTCCGATACCGTCTATTCTGTGATCTCCGACGTCCCTGTCTACCCGGCGGACACGCTCAGGAATTACCCGCGGGCAACCGACGCGCCGGCGAGCGCCGCCGACACGGAGCTACCCGCCAGCCCCGGCCTGGACGAGGTGGAGCGCCTGGCCCGCCAGGTCACGAGTCCCTACAGTAACCGTTACGACCAGGTAAACGCGATCGAGCAGTACCTGAAGCGGAATTACCGGTACAACCTGGATGTGCCGCCCCAGACGCAGGACATGGATGCGGTGGCTTATTTCCTCTTTCAGCAGAAAGAGGGGTATTGCGAGCATTTCGCCTCGGCGATGGCGGTGATGGCCCGCAGCGTCGGCATCCCGGCCCGGGTGGTCACCGGCTATGCGGGCGGCAGCTACAACCCGTTCACCGGCCTCTGGGAAGTCAAGGAAAGCGACGCCCACGCATGGGTGGAGGTCTATTTCGGGGCGGCCGGCTGGGTGCCGTTTGACCCCACGCCGGGGTTCGACGTTCCCGCGGCTTCCCAAAGCCAGATCGCCTGGCCCGCCGCCCGTATCTTCTCTTACCTGAGCGGCGTTTTCAGCAGCGGGCCGGTGGGCGCCGTTCTGGGTGGCGCCGCCGGCGTGCTTTCGGGCGCCATTACGTTCATGCGCCGGCTGCCCCTGCTGCTGATGTCGCTGGTGGCGCTGGGGGCGCTGGCCCTGGCCGCCGGCGCCTGGCAACTGCTGTTGCGGCTCACCCGCGAACGGCGGCGCCGGCTCCGGCTGGCGGCGGCTCTGGATTCCACCTATCTGAAAGAACCGGTCCTCCGGCAGTATCTGGATGTGGCTGCCGGCCTCGAGGGCGCCGGGCTGGCGCGGCGGCGGGAGGAGACCCTCAGGGAGTTCTCCGCCCGCGTGGGGCGCTGGCTGGGAACGGCGGAGTTCACGGAGCTGTCGGCTATGGTCGAGAGGCTGCGCTATGGAGGGAAGCAGGAGGCAGGCGCCATGCGGGATCGCGCTGTCCGCCTGGCACAGGCCCTGATGGAGAAGCTGGAAGCTGTAAGACGCCGGCACGTCCAGGACAGAACCGCCGTGACGCCGGCAGCCGGCCCGGATCGGCGCTAGAGCGCCTGGCGCAGCATCTCTTCCGCCATGCCGGTCAGGCGGGCGGACAGCTCGGAGCTCTTGTTGCCCAGGGCCAGCATCGAACCGTCGTCGAAGTACAGCTCGACGCGGGCCTGGCGGCGCACTTTCCTCAGCAGGTAAGTGAGTCCCAGCGCCGACGCCATCGAGAGCAGGAAACCGGTAAAGAAAAATCTGCCTCTGGCCATAATCCCTACTTGGAGTAGTCGCCCTCGGCTTCGCCTTCCAGCGCCGTTTTCAGGGCGGTGTTGACATCATACAAGACCAGGCCCACCGTGGGGTCGGTGCCCGTAGTGGCCGCCAGCCAGGTGTCGCGTTCACCGGCGGCGATGAAAACGCAACCGGACCCGGTCTCGACAAACAACTGGTTGAGGGCGGTGCGGCCCATCACCTGGGACTCTTCCGCGGCTTCCTTGAGCATGCCCCGGGCGGTCCGCACCATGGCGGCTTCGGAATCCTTGCTGGCGAAAGTGCTGGCCATCACCTGGTCATCCCCCCGGACCAGCACTGCCTGGCGAATGCTGCTGGACATCTCCAGCAATTCCTGAATCGCCTCTTCTGCGGTCGGCACCGATTCTCCTTGAATCGACTTTGACAGTATCGTATAAGAAGGGAAGC
>JAJYIN010000151.1 GCA_021790075.1 Actinomycetes bacterium
TCCGATCTGTCATATAGATTTATAGAGGATACTTTTAATCTTCACTACGTTTCCCAGGAAGCTTGGGAATTTATTGCTTGGATAACTGGCATATTTATAATTTGTGTTGGTTTATTGTTGGTTTTTCATATTATATAAGGTCAATCAAAACCTGATGATTTGAATTGCTTCAGAAATTTCAAGATGAAAGAGGTTCATCAAACTGAATTATAAAGTTCAGATTTCCCACCCGATATACCTCCACAACCTAAGAGCGGCTGCTCAATAGCCTCTTCCCGCCCCCTCTCCCATCGGTTATACTACCTGCTTGTGACGAAGGCTTCCCTTGACATAGAAGCGCTGGCGCTCGACCTGTCGGCCGCCATCCGCGATAAGATACTGCCGGACCTGGGCAGCGCCGCTGCGCGGCGCCATGCCGGCACCGCCGTGGGCGGCGACGTCACCTTTGGCATCGACGAGGTGGCCGAGGATTTCCTGGTCTCCTACCTGGAGGACCGCGGCGCCGACGTGGCTGTCTATTCCGAGGACCGGGGCCTGCTTGAGTTCGGCGAGCCGGAGCACGTGCTCATCGTCGACCCGGTGGACGGCACCCGCCCGGCGGCCGCCGGCCTGGAAGGCGCCATGGTGTCGGTGGCGGTGGCCGAGATGAGCGAGGCTCCCACCATGGGCGACGTCGTCTTCGGCTGCCTGCGCGAGATCAAGAGCGGCGCCCTCTTCTCCGCCCAGCGCGGCGGCGGCGTCTCGATGACCACTGCGGACGGCGAGCCCATCCCGCTGCTGCTGTCAGAGAACACCGACCTGTCAAAACTCTTCTGGACCATCGGCTTCCGCGGGCGTCCCGCGCGGGCGCTCGTCGAGGCCCTCGGTGACCTGGTGGACATCTCTTCAGTCGACGGCGCCGTCTTCGACCTGGGCAGCGCCACCTTCTCCATCACGCGTATTCTCACCGGCCAGCTGGACGCCTACATCGATATCGGCCCCCGCATGATCGAGGAAGTGCCGGCGGTGCGCCCCTTGTTCGAGGAAGTGGGCAGGGGCGCCATCCTCAACAATTCCCCTCATGACCTGGCCGCAGTGGGCCTCATCTGCACCGAGGCCGGCGCCGTGTTCGGCGACGGCTGGGGCAGGCCGCTCTCGCACCGGCTCCTTTTGGGGTCGGAACACGATTTCCAGATGTCCTGCATCGCGGCGGCCAGCCCGGAGCTGGCGGCCTCCGTCGTCAAGGCGGTCGACGCGGGCATCGGGAAGCTCAGGGCCGCGTTTGGAAACGGCAGGTAGAGGGGAGCAACCAGAAAAGCGCGGGGTCATGGCCGCGCCCGGCCCTCTGAGAACATGGTAGAGTTGCACGAAGGACTCCTTTACGAGACGCGACCGGACGGCAAGGTCCTCTGCCGCGTCTGCCCCCGGCTCTGCATCATCGGTGAAGGGCGCCTGGGCGTTTGCAAGACGCGCCGCAACATCGGCGGAAAGTGTTACACTCTCATCTACGGCAAGGTCTGCTCGGTGATGGCGGACCCCATCGAGAAGAAGCCCCTGTTCCACTTCCATCCGGGTACGATGGCGCTGTCGCTGGGCACGCTGGGGTGCAACATGCGCTGTATCCACTGCCAGAACTGGCAGATCGCCCACGCCGACGCCCTGGAAGACGGGGGCCAGCTCGGCGACCTGCCGCCGGAAAAGATTCCCGAAGTGGCCCGGCGCCGGGGCTGCCAGGGTGTGGCCTGGACCTATAACGAGCCCACCATCTGGCTGGAGTATCCGCTGGACGCCGCCCGGTACTGCCACGAGCAGGGACTGTACACGGTTTTCGTCACCAATGGTTACATCACCGAAGAGGCGCTCAACATCATCGGGCCGCACCTGGACGCATACCGGGTGGACATCAAGGGATTCAGGCCGGAGACTTACAAGTTCCTGGCCAAGGTGAAAAACATAGAGCCGATCTTCGCGGCGGCCGTCGCGGCCAAGTTCAAACACGGCTGCCATGTGGAGATCGTAACAAATGTCATCCCGACGGTTAATGACGATGAGGAGACCCTGCGCTCCATCGCCGCCTGGATCGCCAGCGACCTGGGAGTGAAGACGCCCTGGCATGTGACCCGGTTCTTCCCGTACCTGGAGCTGGACTATCTGCCTCCGACGCCCATCCAGACCCTCAACCGGGCGCTGGAGATCGGCAGGGAAGAAGGGCTGGAGTTCGTCTACATCGGCAATGTCCCCGGGCATGCGGCCGAAAACACCGTCTGCCCCAACTGCAAACGGGTGGCGATCCGCCGGGACGGTTACCTGGTCGAGGAGATCAACGTGCGGGAAGGTTTCTGCGCGTTCTGCGGGGAAGATTTAAACGTGGTCATGGCGCCGCCGGCGGGCGGCGGTAAGTGAAGCGGGGGGCCAGCTCAACGAAAGAAGGCGCCCGGCCGATATATGGCCGGCGGAGGCACCTTTGCACCGGCTGTCGCGGTCAGGAATCCCACATTCCAGGAGGTTTATTCTTTGCTGCAAGAGGTTCATGTAGGCCATAAGGCGCTCGCTGATTACCAGAGCATGGTGGCCCGTCCCCTGGTCGAGGAGATCCGTGACCTGGCGGAGGGCCTCAAGGGGCTGCGGGTGCTGCACGTGAACGCCACTTCCTTCGGGGGCGGCGTCGCCGAGATCCTCTATACCCTGGTGCCGCTCTTGCGCGATGCCGGCATCGATACAGACTGGCGCGTGATCATGGCGGCCCAGGAGTTCTATGAGGCCACCAAGATCATGCACAACGCGCTGCAGGGCAACCCCACCAGCCTGAACCGCGCGCAGCAGGAGATCTTCGAGGAGCAGAGCCGCATCACCAGCGAGACGCTGGGCTCGGGTTTTGACTTCGTCTTCGTCCATGACCCGCAGCCGTTGCTCCTCAGGCATTTTACCGGCGATCTGGGCGCCAAGTGGGTCTGGCGCTGCCACATCGACACTTCCTCGCCCCATCCGGATCTGGCCAGGTATCTGCTGCCCTTCATCGAGCTCTATGACACGGCCATCTTCAGCATGGAGCAATACATATTCGACGGTTTGAAGATACCGACGCGCGTCTTCATGCCCGCCATCGACCCGTTATCGACCAAGAACATGGCCCTCTCGCCTGAGGACGCCGACTACGTCGTCAGCCAGTTCGGCGTCGATCCGGAGCCGCCCCTGATGCTGCAGGTGTCGCGTTTCGACCCCTGGAAAGACCCGCTGGGCGTTATCGACGCCTACCGGATGGTGAAAAAGGAGTTCGCCGCCGTGAAGCTGGCGCTGGTGGGTTCAATGGCAACCGACGATCCCGAGGGCTGGACCTTCTTCACCCAGACGGTCGAGCACGCCGGCGACGACAGCGATGTCCTCATCCTCTCCAACCTCAACAACGTCGGCAACCTGGAAGTAAACGCCTTCCAGTCGCGGGCGGACGTTGTCATCCAGAAATCGATCAAGGAAGGATTCGGCCTCACCGTGAGCGAAGCCCTATGGAAGGTAAAACCGACGGTCGGCGGCAACGTGGGCGGCATCCCGTCGCAGATCCAGGACGGTCAGACCGGTTTCCTGGTAGACAGCGCCGACGAGTGCGCCGAACGCTGCATGTGGATCCTGGACCACCCAGCAGAAGCCCGCGCCATCGGGCGCGCCGGCAAGGATTACGTGCGGACGCACTTCCTGATGCCACGGCTGCTGCGCGATTACCTGAGACTGCTTACCGATCTGAAAGGGTAAGTCTTACTGTTTACCGATCAAACGGGGCAAGCACTGGACCAGTGCCCATTTGAAAACGAACTGATCCTTGTTTCCAACCGGGGGCCGTTCACTTATACCCGTGACGAAGCGGGCGAGCTGGCCACAGTGCGTGGCGGCGGCGGCCTGGTGACGGCCCTCCTGGGAGTGGCCGGCTCCTGCGAAGTCACCTGGATCGCCAGCGCCATGACGGCCGAGGACACGGAGGTCTCCATCCGCGCCGGCGGGCAGAGCGTGCGCGTCAGCCACGACGGCTACCGGCTGGGGCTGCGCTTCGTGGTCAGCGCTCCCGAGACGTACAACATGTTCTACAACATCATCGCCAACCCCCTGATCTGGTTCATCCAGCATTACCTGTGGGACCTGTCGGTGGTGCCGGATATCCGCAGCAACGAGACCGAGGCCTGGGGAAAGGGCTACCTGACGGTCAACCGCGAGTTTGCCGACGCTGTTTCAGACGAGCTGGACCGCCGCCGCGGTGAGAACCCCATCGTCATGCTGCACGATTACCACCTGTAT
Source organism: Actinomycetes bacterium (assembly GCA_021790075.1). Classification (GTDB taxonomy): domain Bacteria; phylum Actinomycetota; class Thermoleophilia; order BMS3ABIN01; family BMS3ABIN01; genus JAJYIN01. The sequence goes on from JAJYIN010000151.1 coordinate 4,264, forward strand.
ACCTGCCCGGGGCTGGTGCGCGAGCGCCATCCGGATGTCTTTCTGCACCAGTTCGTCCACATTCCCTGGCCCCAGTCCGATTACTGGCGGGTGCTTCCCGGGCCGATCCGCGACGCCATCATCAGCGGCCTGCTGGGCAACGATATCGTCGCCTTCCACACCAGCAAGTACGTGCGCAACTTCCTGGTCTGCTGCGAGGAGCTCCTGGGGCTGGAAGTGGATCACGAGCGCTCCACCGTTTCGATGGACGGCCGCGAGGTGTGGGTGCGGGCTTACCCGATCTCCATCGACGTGACCGATTTCGAGCGGCTGGCGGACAGCCCTGCGGTGCTCGAGGAGGAGGCCGGCATCAAGGCGCTCCGGCGCGAGTACCTGATTCTGCGGGTCGACCGCATGGACCTGTCCAAGAACATCGTGCGCGGCTTCAAGGCCTTCGACATGTTCCTGGACGAACATCCCGAGTTCAAGCAGCGCATCACCTTCCTGGCGCTGCTCCAGCCCTCCCGGGAAGACGTGGAGGAATACGTCGAGTACCGCCGCAAGATCATGCGGGTGGTCGAGGTCATCAACACCAAGCACGGCACCACCAACTGGATGCCGATCGATGTCCGCATGCAGGATAATTTCCTCCGCTCGGTGGCCGCCTACAAGCAGTTCGACGTGCTGCTGGTAAACGCGATTTACGACGGCATGAACCTGATTGCCAAGGAAGCGGGCCTTATCAACCGGCAGAACGGCGTCATCATCCTTTCCGAGAACACCGGCGCTCACGAGGAGCTGGGCGATTACTGCATCTCGGTCAACCCCTTCGACCTGGAGAACCAGAAGGAGGCCATCTACCAGGCGCTGGTGATGG
>JAJYIN010000152.1 GCA_021790075.1 Actinomycetes bacterium
ACAGGACGACGCGGACGTCGCGGATGTCCCTGATGCCGTGGCGCACCAGGTAGAAGACGCCCGCGCCGGTGGCGACCCAGTTGACAACGATGCTGAGGCTCTCGGGATGGAAAAGTCCCCGCACCACGAAGACGGCGGCCACGGCGGCTATCAGGTAATCAACGCCCTCCAGCCTGGGCAGCCGGCGTTCGGAGACAAAACCGGCGACAAGCAGGGCCCACGACAGGAAAAAGAACAGCCGGAACGGCGTCAGCAGGGCGGCGCCAAAATCGAGGCGGCCGTCGCCGACCAGGTTGAAGAGATGGAAGAGGCCGGCAGCGATGGTGAAGGATACGCTTACCTGCCAAGCCCGGTGCAGCCAGCCGGCCGCCCGCTCCGTCTTTTCCGGGGCGGCTTCCGTGACCTCGACGGTTTCGGTGGCCGACATCGCTACCCGCCTATCTGCCGAACAGTTTCTTCTGCACCAGGCGCCGCGGGCTCCTCCGGGGCAAGAGGTCTATTTTCGCCCGGGCAAACTCCCGCTTGATCGGGATGTGGTATGGACATTCCCGCTCGCAAATGCCGCAGTTATCGCAGGCTTCCAGGCCGGGGCTGAGGGCGCGGTAACTGTCCCGGGCCCAGTCGGTGGAATGATAGCGGTCGAAATACTCGTAAATGCGCAGCGCCTTCCTGATGTCGATCCCCTGGGGACAGGTAACACAGGTTTCACAGCGCCGGCAGAACACCTTGAAACAGCCCTTCTCCGAGAGGGCGATGGCGTCCATGATCTCATCCTCCGTAACCGGGCTGCCATCGGCTTCCGCGTCCAGGTTCTGATTGAGCTCCTCCAGTTTGTAGGTGCCGATAACGGTCGCGTCCGGCCGCTGGCTGAATACGTAACGGAGCGCCAGCGAGGGGTCTCCGGCATAACCGAAAACCATCGGCTTGATGGTGACAAAGCCGATGCCGCGGCCCTTCACTTCCTCAATCAGGCCCGCGGCGGCTTCCCTGTCAACAAAATTGAGCGGGAACTCAACCACGTCGAAGGCGGCCATCTCCAGCGCCCGGAGAATGGTCTCCGGCTGGTGGGCGCTGATGCCCACGTGCTTGATGTAGCCGGCGTTGCGCATCTCTTCCAGCGCCTGGTAGGCGCCGCCGGGGCTCATGATCTCATTGAGCACTCCCAGGGTGAGCACGTTGTGGAGCGAATAGATGTCGATGACATCGGTGCCGAAGTTGCGCAGGCTCTGTTCGATCTCCTTGCGGCCGTCGGGCTTTTTCCGCTTGTGGGTGCTGGTGCCCAGCACGACCTCGTCGCGGAAGTTGCGGACTGCCAGCCCGATCTTGTTTTCCGAATCGCGGTACATGCGGGAGGTGTAGAAGAGGTTCATGCCGCGGTCGTGCCCGGCGTGGATGATCGCGTTGGTCTCGGTCTGGCTGATGTACTGGAAGGGAATGCCGCCCAGCCCCAGGCGGGAGACCTCCAGGCCCGTGTTTGCCAGTTTATGCCGCTCCATGACCCACCTCCCCGCCCGCCGCCACACTGCTTGAGGCGGTGCTCCTGCCTGCGGCTACAGCTCTATGCCGCCCGCCGGCCTCGTCCGCCTGACGCTTGACGGCGTAGACGGTCATGGCCGGCGACCACTTGCGGCCGTTGACGGCCTTGCGGTAAAGCGACAGCGCCTTCACTATCAGCCGGTCCACGATCGTGGGGTTATGAACCACGTCGTTGCGGCGCCCCAGCCGCCGCTGCTTGAAATACTGCCAGTTCATCTGCTCGTAATAGAGCGGCGTCTCGTAAACGATCTCAGAGACGCAAAAGCCGCCGGTGGCCAGAAGCCGCGCCAGCGAGCCGGGGTCGAAGCTGTAGAGGTGCCGCGGCACCTCGTAGATGAACCAGTCCCTGCCGAGCAGGCGGGCTTCCGGCGCCGCCGCGTTCTGCGTGTAGATGACCAGAAGCGCCTGCTCGCCGGTGATGCGGTTGATCTCCTCGATGGTCTGGCGCGGGCTCTGGACGTGCTCCAGCACCCCCCAGAGCGTGACGACGTCGAACTCGCCGTCCCGGAAACCGGCGTCCTCGAGCTGGCCGGCCACGGCATCGATGCCGGCCCGTTTCACCAACTCCACCATCTTCTTGTTGAAATCGACGCCGGCCACATCCCAGCCGCACTGCTTCATGAAATAAAGGAAGGAACCGTCGCCGAAACCAATATCCAGCAGCCGTCCCGGTTTCTTGTAAACATCGATCCGGCCCTTGCGGGGACCGAAGAGGCGGCCCAGTTCCTCGATGCTGCGGTCCTTGAGGCCGGCCGCCTTGTTGTAAAGGTCGTAATCTTCCTGCGGATAATAGCGGGACATCTCCTCGAAGCCGGGCCGGGGGCTGACGAAGACAAGGCCGCAATCCTGGCACCTGAGCAGCGAGAACTCGCCCTCGATGCCGAAGAGGCGGTCGGAACCGCGGAACAGCAACTCCTGGTTGCCTCCCCTGCACAGGTCGCAGTGCGTGGCGGAGCCGGTCTCCGGCGCAGGATGCGCGGCCGGCGTCACTTCCACCCCTTCCCCACCAGATACCAGACGTTGCGGGTGTAGGCCCAGTAGTTGCAATCGCGGCAGAGGCCGATCTCACCCCAGCGGCCGGCCTTGTGCAGCCCGCGGTAGCGCTCGAATTCGGGGCTCTTCCAGATTTCCTCGATGGTCTGCTGGTTGACGTCGCCAATGATTCCCAGGTGGTCGAAGTCCACGTTGCAGAAACTCACCTTCCCGTCCCAGTTGATGGAGAAGGAGTTCCAGAGGAAGGTGCAGGGATAACGCCGTTCCGGCAGCCGCATCAGGCTCTGCACGTCCGGCCGGTGGCCGCCCCAATTAATGGCAGGGATGAGCAGTACATCAACCTCATGCGGGCCCCACTGCTCCTTGAAGAGGCCGATCTCGTCCTTGGTGTCGGCCATCACGATCAGCTGCACCTTGACGCGGGGCCAGACGTAGCCGCGCTCCTTGCGCATGGCCAGGAAACGCTCGATGTTGGCGATCACCTGGTCGAACCTGGTTGACCCGCGCACCTTCTTGTAAGTCTGGGCGGTGGCGGCGTTGACGCTGAAGAGGAGGATGTCCAGCTTCGAGTCAAGGATCTTCTCCGCCTTTTCCTCGTCCAGCAGCAGGGCGTTGGTGTCCATGTTCAGCAGCGTGCTGGGCGCCACCGTCTTGATGCGGTCGATGAGCTCGAAGATCTGCGGGTTCTTGAGCGGCTCGCCGTCTTTGTGCAGGCGCACCTCGGCGGGCGCGTGCCGCGAGATTTCCTGGGCCAGCTTGTCGAACAGTTCCAGGTCGATCTCCCCCACCGGCCGCGTGAGGTCCTGGCGCGGGCACATGGCGCAGCGCAGGTTGCACCGGTTGGTGGGCTCGACATTTATGCGGCTGGGAAAATCAGGCGTGATCTCCCGGCTGCGGAGCGCCTTCTCTTTCACCAGCTTCTTGGCTTTTGTCTTGAACGATTTGACTTGCATCAGGCGATAGGCTCGAAAGTATCCTTCTTCAGTTTCTTAAACAGCATCCACTCCACCGGGAAGCGGTAAAAGTGCGACCGCACGCGTGCCAGGGCCAGCGAGTGCAGCACCTGGTACGGTATCTTCTTGAGGCCGCCGTTGCTCAGCGTCTGCTGCATGCCGCTGTTGGGGTAGGCGAAGGGATAGTAAAAGCCGTTCACCTTCTCGATCATCTGCCGTTCCCACGGCTCCACCCACAGGCTTTCCTTCATGGTGGCGGGGTTGTAATCGGCCCATTCCTCCAGCGACGCCGGCTCGGGCACGCCGTACTTCACCGACAGCTCGTAAAGCGGCGTCCCCGGGTAGGGCGTAAAGACGAAAATCTTGGTGCGGATGTCCGGATGGATCTGCTTGAGCTTCTCGATGAAATTCAGCAGGTCCTGGGTGGTCTCCTGCGGCGGCGTCCCCGGCGGGTGGGGAAAGCCGGTGATGAAGGTGAAAGTGCCGCCGATGCCGTAGTCGCGGCAGACCTGGGCGCTCTTCAGGTGGTCTTCCGCGGTAGCGCCCTTGTTGATCAGGTCGAGCACCGGCGCCGCCGCCGATTCGGCCCCGACGATGATGCGCTTGCAGCCGCTTTCGCGGATCAGCTCCAGCACTTCCGGATTGTAACGGTGGAAGGTATCGGGCCGCGCCGAGGCCACCCAGCGGATGTTGACGCCCTGCTCGATGAAGCCCTCGCAGATGGCCTTCACCCGTTTCTGGTTGGCAAAGAAGTTCGCGTCACTGAAGTTCACCTGGTCCAGGTCGTAGGTCTCGACGATGTGCTTGACCTCCCGCACTACCCGTTCGGCGTCCAGGCCGGTCCAGTGGCGCTGGAACAGCTGGGCGTCGGCGCAGTAGCCGCACTTGCCCGGGCAGCCCTGGCTGGAGTGGAACTCGATGGTGCGGACCTTCTCATGGTTCTGCTTCTGGTTGAGCTCGATGGCCCGGTTGACGTCCATCAGGTGGTAAGGCGCCGGCAGCACCTCGTTGATGTTGACCAGCGGCCGCGGCTCGTTTACCACAACGCCGTCCGGGGTCCAGTAGGCGCAGCCCGTCACGCCCTTGAGCGGCTGTCCAGAGCTGAGTTTCTCGATGATCTCCCTGAAAGTGACGTCGCCCTGGCCCACGCAGACAATGTCACAGGCTTCCGACTCACAGGTCTGCTCAGGGAACAGCGAGGGATGGTAGCCGCCCCAGACGATCGGCACTTCCGGGTCAACGGCGCGGACCATGCGCGCCATGGCGATGCCGCGCTTGATCTGGTAACCGGTGATCGAGCTGATGCCAACGCAGACGGCGTCATCCAGGTGCCGCAGCACTTCCTGCTCGTAGTTGGGGGTCACCCGCTCATCGATCAGATGAAGGTCGAATCTCCCCTCCAGCGGGGCCGCCACCACAGCCAGGGCCAGCCCCAGCTCGATGCGGTAATGCCCGTAGGCGGGAGTGGGGAAAAAGAGCACCACCTTGCTCTTGCCGCGGCGATCGAAATTGGTTTTTCTGCCGTTAGAGGCCAATACAGATCCTTTTCTCATGACAGCGCCCGCGCTCATCCCGCTGCCGGCAGTTTGATGTTGGAATAGCGCCGAACTGACC
>JAJYIN010000153.1 GCA_021790075.1 Actinomycetes bacterium
CCTCAATCTCCTCGATGATCTCCTCTAGGTTGAAACTAAGCCGAAGGCGGCTACCTTTGTAGAGGTCCGGATATTTGATGCTGATTACCTTGCGGCCATCACAGTTATTGAGGAAATTCGGCATGCACTCGCGGCGGGCCGGCGTCCTCTTAATCAGCTTCTTCTCTACGAGGAATGAATAGAAACCACTGAGGCAGGTCAGATGGCGGCCGAGCCCCATGTAGGACATCCCCATCGAGGATCTGTTAAGCAGGTAATCGCTCACTTGTTTTGAGGTCGCGTCCACAAGATCGACGTCCCGTTTAGCCATGAACCGCGCGAACGCCACCACTATGGAACAATGATAGCGGACCTGTTTATCCGAGACCTTGTGGCCGGGTCCTGACAGGTTCTCAATGTAAAGCCGCATCAGCTCATGATTTTCATGCATGAATGTCCTCTCAGTCCGGGATTGGCAACAAGTGACTATCCATGATGGCTCTGCTTAGTGAACGCATAAGGCATATTTTGAGCAAAATCTTAGATTTGAGAAGTGGACGCATTTTGCGACCACTTCATCTTTCTTCTATCTTTGTCAACTGAAACATGAAGTCTTCTGGAAATCTTTCTTGGTTTCGTCTCACCTATTCATTTAAGCGCTTGGTCGTAGTCCCATACAGATTCGCCAAATCGGCATCGAGGCTGACTTTTAATTCTTTCCTGTAAATAGAACTTCCAATTTTTCCCAATGGTACGAGCGATTTGCTTCGTCATACTCCCCCATTAGATTTTTTCGCCGGTTTGAGGTCGCAATTTGCGATCTCAAAACCATTTGTTCCCGCAAATAGATCATTCTTTGAGGTCGCAAAATGCAACCACTTCCAGATTTCTAAACGGGATCATATCAGCACGGCCGGACAGAAGTTGTCAGATATGGCGACAGACACGGGCTCAAGGTGCGGACTCCTGGAACTCGCCGGAAACCGGCAGGGTTGATGCGTGATACGGACGCCGGTAGACGCCTATTCCGGGAACAGCGCCGCGATGCTGTGGGGCAGCGCAGCCTTGATCTTCTCGACCTCGCCATGGTCCAGATGCAGGCAGACCGTTTCCAGAACGACACCGGCCATTTGTTCAATGTCGAACTCGGCTCCCCCGGCATAGATGAAATGGCGCCTGATCTCGTCCAGGAATTCTTCCCTGTTCATCTTGACGGGGACCCGCGACGGCTCCCAACCCTCATAGTAGATGCCCCGGACCAGCTCGGGCAGCTGCGCTCCCATGTGGGCGGCCTCGTTGACGGGCAGCCGGTCCCTCAGGGTGTGCAGCACCACCCTCAAGGCGGACAGGGCCTGATCGGGACGGTCCCGCCAGCCCATCGCCTTTTCTATCTCGGAAAGGATACGGTTGGTCTTCTCGACGGTTGTGCTGATTGCGGCAACGTGGTCAGTCATGACAGTCCTCCCTTATATTCCACTGTATTAAGATTATGGCCAGTTGGCTGCCGGCCAAACCTGGCGGTCGGGAAAGAGGCGGGATGGCCGGAGCTGCCGGCCAAACCGCGGGCCGAAAGAGGCGGAGCCGCTTCGGGCCCTCTTTTGGGCCGCTTCAGGCCGAGGGCGGTGTCATGGGATGCGGCTGCTTTGCCCGAGAGGCAGCCGCCATCTCGAGGAACAGCCGGTGCAGCCGCAGGTCGTCGGTCAGTTCGGGGTGGAAGGCGGTCACCAGCATGCGCCCCTGGCGGGCGGCGACGGGATGGCCGTCGAACTCGGCCAGGATTTCGGCTTCCGGACCGGCAGACTCGATCCAGGGAGCGCGGATGAAGATGCCGGGGAAGAGCGGCTCGCCCAGCGCCGGCACGCTCAAGGGGGCCTCGAAGCTCTTCACCTGCCGGCCGAAGGCGTTGCGGCGGACCTTCATGTCCATCAGTCCCAGCAGCGGCTGGTCGCCCTCGCAAACCTCGCGGGCCAGCATCACCAGGCCGGCGCAGGTGCCGAAGATAGGGAGGCCGGCGGCCCCCAGTTCCCTGATGGGATCCAGCAGGTGGTAGCTGACCATCAGCTTGCCCATGGTGGTGCTTTCGCCGCCGGGGATGATGAGAGCGTCAAGGCCTGCCAGCTGGCGGCGGCGGCGCACCTCGACCGGCTCGGCGCCGGCCTGCACGAGGGCGTAACAGTGCTCACGAAATGCGCCCTGCAGCGCGAGGACGCCGACGGTAAGGTTTTTTTTGGAGGACTGGCTCACAGGAAGATTATAGGGAAAGCCGCCAGCGAATATTGCACCGTGGATGAGCCAGAAAACTCCTGCTAAAAAATAGTATGGTGTCCCCGAGTTTTACCGAGTTTTACGGTGGCTTGATTCCTCCAAAGAGCGCCTGCTCGAGCACCTTGAAGTAGCAGGCAACGTCTTCGAAGCCCGCCTCGGTCAGCCAATCACATTGTATGCCAAGTGGAGCCAGGATATTGGCTGCCCTGTCAGGCCTTTCCATCCATTCTGCGGCTACTTGGTCTCTGGTTCTGTTTGAACCCCTGCTTTGTTCGAACGCAAAGAGGGAATCGATAAACAGATTTTCCCAGATTTCCTCTGTCCACTCAGGATCGGGAGCGACGGTATCCAGATTCAGGAAAAGGCCGCCAGGCTTTAATAAGTCGAATATCTCGTGATATAGACTCTTTTTTCTCTCATCGGGCTGGTGGTGAATGGAGTAGCCGGAGACCACCAGATCAAACGGAGCCCGGTCCCTGACGATGCCGGTCCAACCGGAGTGGGCGTAATCGCCAAGGACAAAGCTGAGCTTGCCTTCGGATGGTTCGGCTTTTTCCTTGGCCGCCTCGATCATGGCCTCGGAAAAATCCAATAAAATGCCGGTTGACAGAGGATACATCGCGTGAATGGTCCTGCCCAGGATGCCGTCGCCGCAGCCGAGATCGATAAAACTGCAGCCGTCAGGAACCCGGCTGCTGACGATTCTGAGCATGACGTCGATCTGCCCGGCAGCCATGGGGATGGCGGATCTTACGTTCTCAAGGAACTTACTGGCAAGATCCCTTTCCTTCCAGATTTCATCGGTTCGGTTCATCGTAATCCGGATTACCAGCCGCGGTGCTGGATCAGGTTCTCTTCGCCGATGTCCTTGATCTCGAGGCCAGCCATGGCTTCCTTGAGTCCGGTTGACACCTTGGCCAATATCTCGGGGTCATTATAGTGGGTAGTCGCCTCGACGATCGCCTTGCCGCGGGACGCCGGGTCGGCGCTCTTGAAGATGCCGGAGCCCACGAAAACGCCCTCGGCCCCCAGCTGCATCATCAGGGCCGCGTCGGCCGGGGTCGCCAGGCCGCCGGCGGAGAAGTTGACTACCGGCAGTTTGCCGTTCTGGGCCACCCACTGCACCAGCTCGATGGGAGCGCGCAGCTCCTTGGCCGCCTTGAACAGCTCGTCCTCGTCCATGCCGGCCAGCTGCCTGATCTCGGCGCTGATGGTGCGCATATGCCGGACCGCCTCGACGACGTTGCCGGTGCCCGCCTCGCCCTTGGTGCGGATCATGGCCGCGCCCTCGGAGATGCGCCGGAGCGCCTCCCCCAGGTTGATGGCGCCACAGACGAAGGGCACCTTGAACTTCCACTTGTTGATGTGGTTGGCCTCGTCCGCCGGGGTGAGCACTTCCGACTCGTCAATGTAGTCAACTTCGAGCGCCTCCAGGATCTGCGCCTCCACGAAGTGGCCGATGCGGGCCTTCGCCATCACCGGGATGGATACGCCTTCCTGGATCTCCCTGATCTTTTCCGGGTCGGACATGCGGGCGACGCCGCCGTCGGCACGGATATCGGAAGGGACCCGCTCCAGCGCCATGACGGCGCAGGCGCCGGCTTCCTCGGCGACCTTGGCCTGCTCGGCGTTGGTGACGTCCATGATGACGCCGCCCTTGAGCATCTCGGCCAGGCCGGCCTTTACTTTCATTGTCCCGATTTTCATCCTGCATTACCTCCTGAAGCTAGTCAGATAATCTTATCTGAGTGTGAGGCCGGCATACAAATGCAGGAATTTTGGGTTCCCGGGATATTCCTGGGATAAATTTGCGCCGGGGCGGCGCCGGCGGATATCAGGCGCCCGCGCGGCTTCCGGTTGACGCTTACCCGCGCAGGGTATAGCATCCGGCTAACCTCGATGTCTGAACGCCTCCCAGGAGGCGAAAAAACCGGTTTTCACGGGAATTTCGGGGATAACGGTCTCATAGTCACGCAGCCCTTCGGAGGTCTTATGGAAATAGAAATCGGACGCGGGAAAAAAGGGAGGCGGGCCTATGGGCTGGACGACATCGCCATCGTCCCCAGCCGCCGCACCCGCGACATCGAGGATATCGACATCACCTGGTCCCTGGGGCCGCATGAACTCAAACTCCCTTGCCTGGCGTCCGCGATGGACGGCGTCGTCGACACCAGGATGGCCGGCGTCATGGGCAAGATCGGCGGGCTGGCCGTCCTCAACCTGGAGGGCATCCAGACACGCTACGAGGACGCTGACGAACAGCTGGCCCGGATCGCCGGGTTGCCCCCCAAGGAAGCCACCGCCGGCCTGCAGCAGATCTACCAGGAACCGATCAAGGAAGAGCTGATCCCGCAAAGGATCAAGGAGATCAAGGACCAGGGGGTCCTGGTCGCCGCCTCGCTCACCCCCCAAAAGGTCACCCAGTACTATGAGATCGCAATGGAAGCCGGCCTGGACGTGCTCGTGATCCAGGGTACCGTCGTCAGCGCCGAGCACGTGAGCACCGTGGTGGAGCCGCTCAACCTGAAAAAATTCATCGCCGAGCTGCCGATTCCAGTAATCGTCGGCGGCTGCGCGTCGTATACTACCGCGCTGCACCTGATGCGCACCGGAGCCGTTGGCGTGCTGGTGGGTGTCGGCCCGGGCGCCGCCTGCACCACCCGGGCCGTTCTTGGCATCGGCGTTCCCCAGGCCACCGCGGTGGCCG
>JAJYIN010000154.1 GCA_021790075.1 Actinomycetes bacterium
CCGATCTGCACGACCAATCCCATCGAGTCGACCTTCGCCACCGTGAAACTCAGAACCTACAAAACTAAAGGCTGCCTCTCACGCGCCACCGGCCTGGGAATGGCCTTCAAGCCCTGCCAGTCAGCACAGAATAAATGGAGGAAGCTCAACCGTTCAGACATGATGGCGGAGGTGATCGAGGGAGTCAAATTTGTTAATGGAGTTCGGCAGGAAAGGATCGCCGCCTGATTCCTTCAAACACAACTTACAATAACTCCCTCGTTGCGTGGTCAGTTGAGCACAGTCCCCAGGACCTCGTTGAAATAGCCTTTCCAGAGCACCCGCTGGGAAGCGATGACGCCGTTGCCGGCGGGGGCTGGCGTCTGACATCCCGAGTCAGAGTAAACGCTCAGCTCCACCGGCCCGTTCATCTGGCCGGAGAAGGTGGGGGTCGCGTTTGTGCCCGGTGGCAGCGCCACACAGTTGGCGCTGGCAGGCACCGTGGACCCGATCTCGATCGTATAGTAGACGGTGCTGGCTGGAGACCCGTTGATATCCAGTGCCGGATTTGCCACGAGCACCCAGTTTACGACCCCTGGCGTCGCCTGGTCATACCAGGTCCAGTGATAGCGGTTGGTGAGGGCGGAATGGGGAAACCCGGGCACCTCTTCGAAAGAAGGTCCCCACACACTGCGCTGCGAGGCGATCGAGTTCATGGGCGAGCTGCCGTTCACCGCGTCTGACCAGGTCTTGACCTCCAGAGGGCCTCCCATCTTGCCCGCCAGCCTGGGAGCAGTATACCCTCCTGCGGCAATCGGTCCTGACAGGCAGGCCTTGTCGGCAGGCAAAGGCTGTGAAGCCGAGCAGCCGCCATTGAGGTCGATCTGATAATACATCGTCCTGGCCGGGTCGGGGTTGGCCACCAGCACCCAGTTGGTGCCTCCAAGATCGTCATACCAGGTCCAGAAGTAATCGCTGGAAAGCTCGCCGGCCGGTATGCCGGGCACCTCGTTGAGGGCGCCGCCGTAATTTGACAGCACCCGCTGGGAGGCCATCACCCTGGCCGGTTCAGTGAAGTACTGGTCGGCTGCAGCCTCCACCTCCACCGGCCCGCCGAACTTCACCTGCCCCGGCGCATCGATCTTCGGCGTCACCTTGTCATTAGCAGGAATGGTACCACTGTCAACGACGGCGCCGGCGATCTTAATCTGGTAATAGACATCGTAATCGTTGGGGTTCGCCACCAGGATCCAGTTGGTGTACCCGGGAGTCTGGTTGTCGTACCAGGTCCAGTAAAAATGGCCGGATAGCTTCTGGGCGTCGGTCCCCGGCACTTCCTCCAGCGAGCTGCCGCCCCGGGGCCAGAGGATACGCTGGCTGACGATCGCTTTCGAGCCGGAGCGGGAGGCAGCGAACACCGGTCCCCCGATGAGGCCGTCATATAACGGAGTGATGGTCATTCCCGGGGGAACCTGCCCCGGGGTACAGCCCGACGCGCACAGGCCGCCGGCCAGCGGCGGCAGGTCTTTCTGAAGATTGGCGATGAACAGGTCGAAATAACCGGTGGCCGTCGTCGAATTCGGCTGGGCCATCAGTACCCAGTCGTTGGCGTCGACGTTGTCATACCAGGTGAAGTAATAGCTGGACCAGCCGTTGCGGAGAGTCCAGGCCTGGTTGTCCTGCACGCCGGTTGCGGTGTAAGGCGAGTCACAGAAACTGTCGTTGCCGAGAATGTTGTGGCAGCCGGTGGCCGGGGAATCAAAATCGCTCCAGTAATTGCCGCCCTGGCCGGTGACATTGAAGGAATTGCCGCTGGAGGCGCCGTCCGCCTGCGCCTGCGCCCGGTTGTCGATGAAATTGTTCCTGATGATGGTGTTGCTGCCGGAATTATTCAGATAGACGCCGAAACCGGTGCTTGCGTAGCCGTTGCCCTGAATGATGTTGCCCTGCACGATGCTGCCGCTGGAAGAGATCAGCTCGACGCCGTTGAGATTGTTCGACTTGACCGAGTTCTCGCCCACGCTTCCCTGGGAGCTGTTCAGGCTGATCCCCGACAGTCCGTTCTGGCTGGCCTCATTGTCGGTGATGGTGAGGCTCGAGGAATTGCTGGCATAGACGCCGTCGAGGGTGTTGTTGTCAAAAGTATTGCCGAGCAACTGCACATTGGCAGAGGCGTTCCCCAGCTCAATGCCGTGGTACTGGTTGAGAGAGCTGTTGTTGCGCTCGATGTCGATGCTTTGGGAGGCGTCCACCCGGATTCCGGAAACCGTGCTGCTGAGGTTGTTTGCGGTCACCTCAGCCAGCGGGCTGCCCATAGGGATATTTTCCAGCGAGATGCCGTAATAAAACTGGCTGATGGTGAGATTCCTGACCGTGAATCCCGTGTGGCCATTCACCCGGACGCCGGTCCCCACCAGGCCGCCCGTGGGATTCTGTCCGGTTAGCAGATGCCCGGCGCCATCGAGAGTGATTCCGCCGCCGGTTATCTCGATAGCGTCATTACTGTCTCCCGGCTTGAGCGACACGTCTTCCAGCATCGTGCAGGTCTTGCTGGCGGCGTCCCAGCGCCCGAAGGCGCCGTTGCCGACAACCGCCCCGCAGCCGGCGCCGGTGGCGTCGATGGTGACCTGGGCGCCGGCCGCCCTGGCCGGCGAGGCTGGCGCCAGCCAGGCCAGCAGGGCCACCGACAGGGCGGCGATGCCGGCCGGCAGGCCTGCTTTCCAGTTTCCGGGCAGTATGCGTACGGTACTCATCGGGAAATCTCCTTGAAGGGATTTTTGTTTCCAGAGTTAATCGGGGATTCAGGCGAATTACTATAGATGTTAAAACAATTCCCCATCAGATGGCAGGGGCCGGCGGCTATCTAGAAGTTCAGGGCTTCCGGCCGTGCCGCAATTGCGGCATGAACAGCACCGCGGCGATGGCGGCCGCCACGAACAGCAGCGCGAAGAGGACGACTTCCTGGAATGATGAGGCCAGTGCCTGCCTGAAAACCATGGATATGGGCGCCGCGCTGCCCTGGCTGAATGTGTTGGCGACGGTGGCGTCGACTACGCCGGCGGGGACTCCCGCGCCGAGCAGGTGGACGGTCACCCGCCAGGTGAGGAAGGAGCTGAGCACGGCGATGGTAAAGGAGCCGCCGGTGAAACGGAACATGTTGGGCAGCGACGAGGCGATGCCCCGCTTGTCCGCCGGCGCGTCGTGGAGAGCCGCCTCGGTGAGCGGCGCGCTGATGAGGCCCAGGCCGGCGCCGATGACGGCAATCGACATGCCGATGCCCAGCGCGCTGGCGTCCACGATCATGGTGCGGGCGACCAGCATGTATCCGAGCGCTGCGATCAGCAGGCCGATCAAGGAAGTAGTCATATTACCGAGCATCCGCGTGAGGCGCCCGCCTACGGGCGCCATCAGGACGTAAAGGAGCGCCAGCGGGGCCAGCTCCAGGCCGATGGCGGTGGCCTCTTCGCCCCGCACCAGCTGGAAGAAGAAAGGCAGGATGAACATGACGCCAAACATGGCCCCGGATGAGAAGAAGCCGGCGATGTTGGCGGACACCAGCGAGCGCAGCCGGAACAGGCCCGGGTCGATCATGGGCCTGGCCGCCTTCCTTTCCCAGAGCACGAAGGCGGAAAGCAGGACAGCCAGGACGGCGAAGCTCCCCAGGACGCGGGGGTCGTTCCAGCCCCAGTCCCCTCCCTGGTTGAGCCCCAGCAGGCCGCAGAAGAGTCCCGTCACCAGCAGCAAGGCGCCAATGATATCAAAACCTTTCTCCCTGTCAACAGGTGACTCTTTCAACACGAGCAACGCCAGCGGGACCAGCACCAGGCAAAGAGGCAGGTTAAACAGGAAGATCCATCGCCAGCTCAGATTCTCCACCAGCAAGCCGCCCAGGCTCAGCCCCAGGACGGGAGCGGAGCCCATCACCCCGCCCATGATGCCCAGCGCCTGGGGGCGGGCGGGAGCCGGGAAGGATGAGAAGACAAAAGCGAGGGCCATCGGCGCCAGCGCGCTGGCGGCGATGGCCTGGAGGCCGCGGCCGATCACCAGGCTGAGCGGGTTCCAGGCGGCGGCACAGAGCAGTGAGGTGGCGGCAAACCAGACGAGCCCTCCGATAAAGACCTTTTTATGGCCGTAAATGTCACCGGCCCGGCCGGAGACCGGCATCAGCGTCGCCTGGGTGATCATGAAGATGGTGACGACCCAGCCCATTGTCACCGGGTCGCTGGTGAAATCGGTGGTGATGAAGGGCAGGGCGATGTTGATGATGGACGAGCTCAGGATGGCCATCACCATGCCGGCGCCGACCGTGGCCAGCACGATCCAGCGGTAACGGGGATGGGAGTGGAGCCCTGGGCGCAGCCCCGGCGTCATGCCTGCCGGCTGAACGCGGTGACGGATATGGTGATCATGACCGCAGATAACAGCAAGACGACCAGGATGTCAAGAGACAGGGGGTAGCGGGAAGAGAAACCGGGCAGCATGATCGTGCGCATGGCGTCGACGCCGTAAGTGAGCGGGTCGATGCGCGAGAGGATGTCCAGCCACTGCGGCGCGTTCTTCAGCGGGAACATGGCGCCGGAGATGAAGAACATCGGCATCATGAAGAAGTTCATCACCATCTGGAACCCCTGCATGCTTTTCAGCCGCGTCGCCACCAGGATTCCCATGCCGGTCATCGAGAAGGAGACGAGGAACATCACCGGCAGCAGCTCCAGCACCAGCAGCGGCGAGATATTGATGCCGGCAAACGGCGCCAGCAGCAGCATCAGCGTCCCCTGAAAGGCGGCGATGGTGGCGCCGCTGATCACCTTGCCCAGCGCGATCGTCCAGGTCGGCACCGGCGCCACCAGCATCTCCTTGAGGAAACCGAACTCCCGGTCCCAGACGATCGACACCGAGGCGAACACGCCGGCAAACAGCACCGTCATGCCGAGAATGCCCGGGAACATAAACTGCTTGTAGTC
>JAJYIN010000155.1 GCA_021790075.1 Actinomycetes bacterium
GCGGAACTGGGTGCCGCGTATTGAGTTGACGCGATAACCAACGGAGATTATTGCATCAAGATTGAAGTAATCGATCTTACGAACAACGTGGCGATCACCCTCGATTTGAACTGTTGCATTTTTTGCAACAGTTGCCTTCCGGTCCAGCTCTCCAGACTTAAAAATGTTGTTCAAATGCCGCGAAACAACGGATTTGTCTCGATCAAAGAGCTCAGATATTTGTGCCAGGGACAGCCAGACCGTCTCCCGTTCCAGCCGCACATCGAGCTTCACCTGGCCGTTAGGCGATTGGTAGAGAACCACTTTATTGTCCGACCGTATATCATTCACTGCGCATCGCTTTCCTAGCTTCAACAGTTCCCTCTAGAGGCTGACTGACAGGGCGAGATAAATTGTAATACGCTTCGCGGATGGAAAAAAGCGCATGGAGCTGGCGCGGCACTCGCGCCCACTCCACCCATCACGATCGGCACTTGATAATTCTTCATCACCAACCAGTGAAAGCCGCTTGACCTGGACGCATTGCCTGTGCGTCCATATTTTCTAGTGTGCCGACAAATGTGATCAACACTTCCTGACCTCGTAGCCCGTCCCGGCCAGCCCGAATTTGTGCTATCAGGATTGGATCTTGGGCTGCCATAGCACAAAGAAGAGAAACTGCCTCCGCCGATGTTTCAATAAATCTGCCTATTGACAACAATGAGGGGGGTACTCTGACCCCACGAAAAATCCATGAATAGATCTCTGAAGGGAAAGAACATGAAAAAGTCGGGGCTTCGTGGATCATTGTTACTGCTTGCCGGAATAATCCTGGCTGGCTTGGTTAGCGGCTGCGGCTCATCTGCCAGCGGTCAGGACAATAAGGCGGCGACCACCGGGACGAGCAAACCAGTTAACGCGGCAAATAACACTAGCAAGACGGTTACACAACAAACACCCCAGACCTCCAGTTCATGGATTATTGACCAAAAAGCTGAATATTTAGGAACCGGTTTTTTGCCGGATTCACGTTCATATAGTTACACTTTAACTGTCAAAAATTCACCGCCGGCGCCATCCCGGTTCAACTTTTTCCGGCGCTCTGCCGTATTAATCTGGTATGAAAAGCTGCCGGAAATATATTGCCCTGCTGTTGGTGGCCGGCGCGCTGGGAGCCGCCGGCGCCGGTTGTGGCTCGGGGGGTCCCGCGACAACAGATCCGCAGGATTCCCTGGTTCCGAATTATCAGCAGCCGATCAACAATGGCCGTGACGCGGCCAATCAGGAAAGGCGGCAGGAGCAACAGACGCAAGACTATTCAAAGCAGCTCGAGACGCCATGAAAAAAAGGACGCGAGCTCCTCGCGTCCTTAGCCTCGTCCCTTGAATGGCGTCGTTGAATGGCATGCGCCTGAAAAGCTATTCTGCCTCCGCGCTCCTCAGCTCGGCGATCTCGTCCTCGATTTCGAGCATCTGGAAGTCGATTGTATGGGCTCCGTGATTGGACCTCACCTTCCTGAGCTCGCTCAGCTCCTGCTTCAGTTCTTCTATGCGCCGTTTGCGCTCCTCGGGGGTCATGGCCACCACTCCTGAAAATCCTAAATTTGACCTTTAGATGCGGCCGGCCTCGCAAGGATGCAAAAAAGTGCTGCGACCGCCTCAGGAAAAGAAACTGGTGGCCACCAGCAGCAGGCTGAGGATGATGAGGCCGCCCGTCGTCAGCCCCGCCACCACGTTGTAGCGGCGGCTGTTGACGTAGTCCCCCATGACGCGGCGGTCGTTCACGATGAGCATGACGAAGATGAGAATGATGGGCAGCAGAATGCCGTTGACATCCTGGGCGAGGTACATGATCTGCAGCAGCGGCAGGTTGGGGATGAGCGCCACCAGCGCCCCCAGCACCACCGAGAAGGTGAAGATGCCGTGGAAGATGGGGGCCTCGCGGAAAGAGCGGTTGACCCCTGACTCGAAACCAAAGGCCTCGCAGATGGCATAGGCGGTCGCCAGGGGCAGGATGGCCGCCGCCAGCACCGACGCGTTAAGGAGCCCGAAGGCGAACAGCTCCGAGGCGAACTTCCCCGCCAGCGGCACCAGCGCCTGGGCCGCCTGGTCGGCGGTCTGGATGTCGCCGCCGCTGACGTGGATGGTGGCGGCGCAGGCGACGATGATGAACAGGGCCACCAGGTCGGTGACCACCGCTCCCATCAGCACCTCCGCCTTGGTGTAACGGAAATGCTTGATGGAGATGCCCTTGTCGACCACATAGGCCTGGATGAAGAACTGGCCCCAGGGGGTGATCGTGGTGCCGATCACGGCGATAAACAGGAGGATGTAGCCGGCGTTGAGCTCAAAAGACGGCACCAGCGTGCCCCTGAGCGCGGCTCCCCAGTCGGGGTGGGCCAGGATGCCGGACGCCACATAGGTAAGATAAAAGGCTGAGAATACCAGGAACATCCGCTCGGCGACCTTGTAGGAGCCGCGCACCACCAGCAGCCAGATGAATATTGCCGCCAGGGGCACCGTGTAATACTTCGAAGCCCCAAAGAGCTGGAAACTGGAGGCGATGCCGGAGAACTCCGAGATCGTCGTGGCCAGGTTGGCGATCAGCATCGCCGCCATGGCGAACGCGGTCAGCTTCAGCCGGAACTTCTCACGGATGAGGGCCGCCAGCCCCTGGCCGCTGACCACTCCCATGCGGGCTCCCATCTCCTGCGTCACCGCCAGGCTGAACGTGATCAGCAACAGCAGCCACAGCATGCTGTAGCCGAAGCGGGCGCCGGACACCGAATAGGTGGCAATGCCGCCGGCGTCGTTGTCGGCATTGGCCGTGATGAGTCCGGGGCCCAGTATGGACAGGAACAGGATCAGCCTGGTGCGGCCTATGCGGGGAAGAACCTTCGGGCGGCGCATGTCGGGTCTCAGCCGAAGATTTTCGGCAGCCTTTTCTTCCACTTGAGCGGCAGGATCAGGTCGATGGCATCGTCAACGGTGATGATGCCGCGGAGTTTGTGCTCTTCATCGATGACGGGCACTGCCAGCAGGTTGTACTTGGCGACCGCCTGCGCCACATCGTCCTGGGACGCGTCGGTGTGGACGCTGATCAAACTCCTTTCCATGACCTCCTCGATCTTCTGCTCGCGGGAAGCGAGGATGAGGTCGCGCAGGGAAAGCACGCCCACCAGGTGGCCGTCCCGGTCGACCACATACAGGTAGTAGATCGTCTCGGCGTTCGGCTCCAGTTCCCGCAGGCGGTTGATCGCCTGCCCCGCCGTCATGCCAGGTGGCAGCGCGACGTATTCGGTGGTCATGATGCCGCCGGCGGTGTCTTCCTCGTAACTGAGCAGCTGTTTGACGTCCCGGGCTTCCTTGCGGCGCATGCTGGCCAGCAGCGCCGCCGCTTTTTCCTCCGGCAGGTCGGCCAGCAGGTCGGCCGCATCGTCCGGATCCATGTTGGAAAGGATGACGGCGGCCTTCTTCTCTTCCATGTCATTGAGCAGCGTCACCTGGAAGTTCGGGTGCATCTCCTCGACCGTATCGGCGGCTACCTCGTCTTCGAGGGACTCGACCACGGCCACCCGTTCCTCCGGCGAGAGCTCGTTGGCGATGTCGGCGATGTCGGCCGGGTGCAGCAACGCCAGCTTGTCATGGGTGACCTTCAGCTTCATGCCCTCCAGCTCGCCGCCCACGGGCTCCACCGTCTTCCAGTCCAGCAGGTGTGGCTGGACCCGCCGCGACAGGCGGTCGGCGATGCGGGAAAAACCGAGGCGCCGCATGATGGCGCCGCCGCCGATGTCGACGCCGACCACCCGCAGGCTGCCGTTCGCCCTTGCCAGCTGCAGGTCGTTGACCCGGATGAGCTTGTGGCCCTCGGTATCGACTATCTGCTTGTCCATGATGTCGCCCGCCAGGAAGATCTCGTTCTCCACCGGCTGCACCTCCTTCAGCTCGGCGGCGGGCAGGCGCAGCAGGGTCTGGCTTTCCTCGAAGCTGCGCACCAGCTCCCAGGGAAGCAGCATCTTGCGGCGGCCGCTCTTGACCACCAGCTTGGTGGCGGAGGGATATTTGCGTTGGAGGGAAACGACGATATCGTCGAGCGTCCCCACGATCTGGGACCGTGAGTCTCTCACCTGCTGGCCTAAGAGCTTGCTGAAAAAGAACATGGCTACCACCTCTCGCGCGGGCCCGAGGTCTGAGGCTCTAGGCAAACACGCGTTTGCCCACAGCCGCAGACCCTTCCTGCTCATACCCGCCGACTGCATAAAAAAACCTTCCCGCAAGGGGAAGGATATTAACGGCGGCGCCGGCCAGAGCCTTCGCGGCTAGGCCATGGCGCACTGAAATACCAGCCTTCCCCAACTCGTACAAGCTTTGGCACAACGCATCGTAGAGATTGCTCTCAGCCGTCTGGGGCAAAACCTTATGCCGGCAATGCCTGTCCTACCCGTTGGGGTCTTTGGACCTTTCCGGGCAACGGCCTGTATCTGCGCTGGAGCCTCACCTAACGAGGCAGGCTATGTATTTCCTAAGTTATTCCCGCGGGATGTCAATGTCAAGGAAAATGAAGGAAGCCGGGGGCGGGATGCTTTCCGGCTCCCAGGGTTTCCTTCCCACGTGGAAAAGGTATAAATATCCGGTAACAAGCCGGTGACGGACGAAGGGGGGACCATGCAGGCAACATCAGGGCGGATGGTGCTCCTGACTGCCTCAACCGCGCTGGCGTTGACCATTGCCTTGGCGGGCTGCGGTGGAACTTCGACGACTGCAACCTCTCCACCGGTATATTCGACCCCGGCCGGCACCACCGGCACGCCCACGGCAGGTGCTCCCGACTGGACCCGGTTCGGGTATATGGTCATCGGCGGCCAGGATATCCAGCCCGGCGCGGCCGCAACCGTCACCGCCGGCAACTTTGTGTTCGAGATCCCGGCCAAC
>JAJYIN010000156.1 GCA_021790075.1 Actinomycetes bacterium
CTTACCCAATACAATCTGACAGTACAGGGCACTAACATATACGTGGAAGGAATCAAGTCATGAGTTTGGGAGTAGTCGACTTTCTGGACGAGCGTTTTGAAGTGCGGCGGGTATTCCGGGAATTTGCGGAGCACCCGGTTCCCGCGCACGTGAACTGGCTGTACTGCTTCGGCGGCATCACGTTCCTGTGCTTCATGATCCAGGCGGTCACCGGCGTGCTGCTGGCCTTCTATTACCAGCCGACCACGGCGAACGCCTACACCAGCGTCCTCCACATCATGGATGACATCCCGTTCGGCTGGCTGCTGAGGAGTATCCACTCCTGGACGGCCAATATCATGATCATCATGGTGATCTTCCACATGCTGCGGGTGTTCTTCCATGCCGCTTACCGGCCGCCGCGGGAGCTGAACTGGCTGACGGGCGTCATCCTCTTCTTCGTCACCGTGACCTTTGGTTTTTCCGGCTACCTGCTGCCGATGAACCAGCTGTCCTACTGGGCCACCAAGGTCGGCACCGAGATCGCCGGGGCCATGCCGCTTATCGGCGGCTATATCCAGGCCTTCCTGCTGGGCGGCGAGAAGATCGCCGACCCTACCCTGACCCGCTTCTATGCGATCCACGTGGTCATCCTGCCGATCGTCATCTCGGCGCTGCTGGTGGCGCATTTCTTCATGATCCGCAAACAGGGCATTGCCGACCCACTGTAATCAGGGCTGAGGAGTCTACTGAATGAGCAACAGTACGGACAAGGGAAAACACGAACAGCTGAAACCGGGCGAGGTGCCGTTCCTGCCCGACCATTTCATCAAGGAAGTGGCGGTCATGGCATTGATCGCGGGTGTGGTGATCTTCCTGGCGACGCTGATGCCGATGCCGATGGGCCTGCCGGCCGATCCGCTCAAGACTCCCCAGGGAATCAAGCCGGAATGGTATTTCCTCAGCGTCTACCAGATCCTTAAGTACGTGCCCAAGAACGTGGGCATCATCATAACGTTCCTGATCTTCCCGCCGGTGTTGATGACCTTCCCGTTATTCTACCGGTTCTATGCCAAGTACCGGTACGGGCGCCTGATCCTGCATACCCTCGTCGCCCTGGGTGTCTTTACCGCCGTCTTCCTCTCGGCGCTGGCCTACCTGGGTTTCGAATAGGCAAGGCGCTCGGAAAAGATTTGAGAGTAAAACGACCGCCGGCTCCGCCGGCGGTCGTTTAGGTTATTATTCTTCTATTCCCGGACTAAAAGTCGCGGCTAATCAGATCTTGCAGCGGGTCTGCCTCAACTCGCGGCGCCAGGTGACGATCAGTTCACCAATCGTAAAAACCACAACGGCGAGCCCGAAAGCAATCACCGTAAAGGCTTCGATGGTTTTCATCGTGTCCATGCTGTAACTCCTTTTCCTTCCCGCATGTTACTAAAGTTGCCAAGCTATAATAATCGGCTATGGTAAATTTCGCAAGCACGCGATAGAATTATGCGTACTCCACGGGGTATCTAAACTCTTCCGGCCTCCTGGCAGGCCGGGGGTCGGGGGTTGCGAAGGAGAGAGGGGAAGGCAAGGGGATGGCAACAGAGGGGAAGGCAAAGGGGACGCTGGCTGAACCAGGGGCGCGGTGCGACGCCGAGTGCGAAACCGGCCCCAAACGGATCAACCCTGAGATTTTCTGGCTTCTGGCTGTTTTCGTGCTGGCGGTGGTGATGCGCACCCTCGCAGCCTCCACGCGCGAAATGATCCAGTTTGACGGGGCTTCCTACGCCCGCATGGCGCAGAACCTGCTGACGGGCCATGCTCCCATGGACATCACCGGTTCGTCGGCCACCCATCTATCCATCCTCTACCCGGTGGTGACCGCTTCCTTCTCAGTGATGATCCGCAACTTCGTCACTGCCGGGTATGTGGTGTCCATCCTTTTCAGCTCGCTGCTCATCCTGCCCGTCTATCTGTTCGGCAAGGTGATGTGGAGTAACCGGGTAGGGATGGCGGCGGCGGCGCTGGTGGCGGTCCTGCCCTTCCTCGTCGACATGGGCAGCCAGATCGACGGCCAGAACCTGTTTGGCTTCTGGGTGCTGTGCGCCATGTTCTTCGGCTACCGCATGCAGTTTACCAAACGGTGCATGTGTGGCATGATTGCGGGCACCTGCCTGGGGATAGCCTATCTGGACGATCCCACCGCTCTATATTACCTGGTGACGCTGTTCATCCTGCTGGTGATCATCGGCTTCCGCCAGGAGGTATCGAATTACGCCAACAAGGCGGCGGCCCATTTCGTCCTGCTCTTCCTGCTTTTTGCCATTCCCAATGTCATTTTCATGACCTGGCAGAACAGCTCCCTGACCCTCAACGACCGTCCCATGGACCAGCTTTACGCCGTCGTCCACAACCTGCAGCCGGGCACCATCGCCTGGGAAGAGCAGGTGATGGGACTTGACCGGGCGGGTGATATCAGGTTGAACGGGCTCGAGCAGGGCCCCGGCCTCTCCGGGACCCTGGTTTCGGACCCCCTGGGCGTTCTCAAGGCATCGGTGCGGCAGGATTACGACTTTTACGTCAGGCATGCCCAGGTGCTGATTCCCCTGTGGCTGATTCCACTCTTTGGCCTGGGGCTGCACAAGACGGTCTGGACCAGGCGGGAAGCCCTCAAATACTGTTACTTCGCTCTGCTTTTGGTGCCGCTGCTGACCCTCCCGCTGAAATGGACGGATGTCCGCTTCATGCTGCCATACATGGGCATCTTCATGCTCTGGGTGGGCCGCGGCTGGATGAACCTGGAAGGATGGGCCATCAGCTCCATGGGCGAGCTGTTTCACAGCTGGAAGGCGCCAAGCCGCCAGCGGGTGGTGCAGGTGCTGGTGGCTGTCCTGGTGCTGGCGCCGGTCGCGGGTTATTCAATCTGGCATGTGGCCCATGCCGATTACCCGGTGGAATACCGCCAGGCAGGCGAGTGGCTCAAGGACCATGGCGGCGACGGCGGCAAGGTCATGAGCCGCGAGGATTCCACCGCTTACTACGCCGGCGCTGACCTGGTGCCGATGCCCTATGCGGCCGAACAGGAGATTATCGACTATGGACGCCGCAACGGAGTCGATTTCCTGGTAATATCACAGCCGATCGTTAATTCGCTAAGGCCGCAGCTGGCGGGCCTCCTGGCCCCCCGGCGGGCGGCTTACCCGGGGCTGACGTTGGTTTACAGCTCCGGGATGGGCACTGACAGGGAAACGCTCATCTATCAGTACAGCTCGTAAGCCACCGCGGCAAGTTTTCCGCATGACGCGGCGAAAGGATTGGCTGTGGATCAGGAATGGGCCGACAGGCTCTATAACTGGATGGCCACCAGCGGCGTGCGCATCGTCGCCATCATTGTTGGCGGCATTGTGTTCTATTATCTGGCGCGCGCTTCTTTCCGCAAGGCCCTCAAAATAGCGCGCAAGGCCGGCAAAGGCGAGCTGGTGACCCGCGAGCAGGAGATGCGGGCCAAGACCCTGGCCGGCATCATCCGCGGGCTTCTCATCGGTGCCATCGCCGCCGTCATTGCGCTGATGGTTCTGAGCGAGCTGGGCTACAACGTGGGGCCGCTCCTGGCCGGGGCCGGCATCGCTGGCCTGGCCATAGGCTTCGGCGCCCAAACGCTGGTAAGGGATCTGATCGGAGGCTTCTTCGTTCTCCTGGAAGGGCAGTTCTATGTCGGGGACGTCATCAACGTCGGGAGCGTGGGGGGGACGGTGGAGGCCATCCGCCTGCGAACGACCCTGCTCCGGGACGGGCAGGGAGTTCTCCACGTGGTCCCCAACGGCGAGATGCGCGTGGTTTCCAACCTCACCCGGGGCTGGTCGAGCATCGTCATCGACGTGCGCGTGGATTACCGGGAAGACCTGGATCGGGTGATCGGGATATTGCAGGGCGTCTGCGACAAGGTCGCCGCTGATGAGGCGGTAGGCCGCCACATCATCGAAGGCCCGGCTGTGACCGGCGTCGAGGAGCTGAACGGCAAGCAGGTGGTCATCTGCATTACTGGGCGCACGGAGGCCTTCAGGGACAGCGAGGTGGCCCGGGAGGTGCGCAAGCTGGTCGCCGGCGCGCTGGCTGAGGAGAAGATAGTTGTGGCGACGGTGTGAGGCGCTGGGAAGCTGGGCAGCGTTTGCATGGCTTATGGACGCCGAAGCCTGGGATGCGTACCCGGCTTATGGACGCTGGGAAGCTGGACGGCATTTGCCCGCCTTATAGACGCCAGCCTTTTCCGCTTGCGCAGGCACGCGCCCGATTCTATAATTTAGTGACGGCAGGGAGGCTTCCCTGCCTGTGTAATGTCTGCGTGGAATTCCCGCGCGGGGCCGGCCGCCCGGCCGGTCTGATGGGCGCGCAACGCGCGCCAAACCCTCAGCGTGGGGGATTAGCTCAGCTGGGAGAGCGTTTGGCTGGCAGCCAAAAGGTCAGGGGTTCGAATCCCCTATCCTCCACCAAATTGAAATTATTCGAACCTTCCGAGAATATCGCACCGAATAGATCGGTGTAATGTCCCTCGTAGAGTTCGTTCCCTTTTACCAGAATCTTATTGAAGAAGGCCTGATTGTAGAGCCTTCTCGTTGAAGCAGTAGATTTCTTATAACCCACTCCGCAGGTCAGGGCCATCTTGATCGCCTTGTTCAGAACAATCTCGTGCTGATCTCCCTGAATGGTGATTTGCTTAAGACGAATTTCCGATGAAGCAACATCGTTGGTGATTCTTTCCTGCTCACTCTTTAACACTTCCAGCGGAACCGCGCCGGAATAGTACGCCTTCATCAGCTTGACTCTCTCGCTGGCGAGCTTCGCCATCCTTTTTCGCAAAAACTCTTCTTCCATCGCATTAGTAGACTGCCCTGAAATAATTTCATTATTGAATCGAGCCACAAGCTTGTCCGCT